>CAYIRZ010000184.1:0-6633 GCA_964365845.1 uncultured Streptomycetaceae bacterium | reverse complement strand
CGGTTTCCGTGTGGCAGATCGTCACGATGGCCGTGCCAAGAAAGCCGGTGGAATTAAAGCGCCGTTCGCCGTCGTAATCACGGGCGTCTTCCACCGTGAAGGTAGGCCCGTTGAATACCTGTTCGGCGTTCGCGAAATCAAAGCCGTGTTTCTTCAGGTTGGTGGTGCGCTTGGCGGCCTTCCACGTGAA
The DNA here is from genome assembly GCA_964365845.1 of uncultured Streptomycetaceae bacterium. Lineage (GTDB taxonomy): Bacteria > Pseudomonadota > Gammaproteobacteria > Burkholderiales > SG8-41 > CAKKQX01. The sequence goes on along the minus strand of CAYIRZ010000184.1, from coordinate 6,443 downwards.
GTTCATGGATTTTATTATACATACGATAATATATATTGCAAGCGGTCGATCACCATCCTGGGCCGCAGTGTGGGCGGGGCATAACGTAGAACCGGCGCTGCGCGGCCCTATCGCGCAGCGTCCGGTTGACTGCCGGGTTCGGCACCGGCGGAAATTTCATTGAGCCGTTTCTCAGTGAACCTCCAGGCATCAGGAATTCTGTCAATCGTGCCTGCCGCCTTGGCACGGCTCGTCCATACATGCTCTTCGTACAAAATTGTGTCGCCGCGCCCCGCTGCTGCCCCTTTCAACCACGAAGCAATTGCAGTAGGCGTAGCGAGATACATGCGCGGCAGTGCGTCAATGGCAACACCATAGAATTGAACGAGACAGAAGATGGTTTTCTTTGAATGTTTCTTCAACCATGCGTCTGCGGCTCCCTGGTAGTTGGCATTGGCGATGTGCGATTGCGTAAGCCCCCACCCGCCGTCTTGGCTTCCTTTCACTGAAATCTTCAGCATTCGATCGCCACCAACAGCGACCAAGTCGTACTCGGGTTGATTGGCTCCGTATTGGACGGACACATCCCAACCGCAGCGTGCGAGCTGAGCTGCTGCGAATGCCTCTGCTGCTGTAGCGACGTTCGTGAACTCACCAAACCGATGCGAATATCGGACACGGTGTGTCAGATCAAGTCTGAGCCACTACACCTGACTTTGTGTCCTTCGTTTTTGGCTCCGACATGGCCTGAAGGTCAGTCTTCACCGCAACGAGGTTCGCACGAAGGATTCTTTTCAATACCTTCTTTCCAATACCCCCTTGAGGGGTGCGCTTGACGGGTACACGGAGTTTTCTTTTCAATCTCTTCGGGTCTAATTCCCCGCCGCTTGCGGCGAGTGTATCGGCCAAGCTCCGACTTGATACCCCGCTGCTTGCGGCGGGGTGGTTCAATGCTTTTTAGGTTTTTCCGCGGCGCGCTGATACAGCCGGAAGCGCTCGTCCTGGTCGTCGCCCGGGCGGCTGCCTTCCCAGATTTTCTGCCATGGTCCCAGCGGCACGTTTTCTTCCTGCGGCACGCCATGCACCAGCAGCAGGTCGCAGTCGCGGCGGCGTTCCGGCACCTCTTCGCGATAGGTGATGATGCCGGCGAAGTAATGCAGCATGGCACGCTGCGGCTCGCCCAGATTGCGGCTTGAGACGCAGCGGTATTGCGCCGGCAGCGCCTGCTGCATGCCGGCCATCATCGAGCGATAGCTCTTGCCGGTGTCGAGCCAGCCGATGAACAGGATCGCAAGCAGTCCCCAAACCAGGGTAATGCCCGCCGCCCAGACGATGACCGGCCGCTGCGGGCCGCGCTTCAGCCTGAAGATGAGGGCGAACCAGGCCAGCGTATAGACGAGCCCCAGCGTGAAGGGCAACAGCCTGAACCCCGGCGCATAACCCGGCTGGATGGTGTGCAGGTGCTGGTGCAATTGAACGGGCACCCCGAGTTCCAGCCCCACCCAGTAAAACCAGGCGGCGAAGACGAAAAAAGTAAAGCCCATCACGCCGAACCAGAACCAGGCGTTGTAGGCGCCGCGGCGCAGCGTGCCGGCTGCCGGAGTTGCGAGCAGTGACAGCGGAATCAACAGCGGCAGAGCGTAGAGTTCGCGGGCATCGGCCGCGGCGCTTAATACGCCGAGGATGACGAGAAAGCCGAGCAGCGGCAGCTGTATGCCGGGCCTGGCAAGACCGGCGGTGCGTGAGGCCCACAGCCTCCACAGCGCGATGGGCAGCACCGGGAAGGTATACCACGGGATGATGTTGAAATAAGCGCCGGGATCGGCGCGCGGTCCGAGGCTGCTGGTACCGAGAAAGCGGCCGAAGTTGTTGACCCATAGCCATTCATCGAAGAGCCGCGGCGCAGTGTGGAACAGGGCGGCCGGCCAGATCAGCAGCCACGGCAGACTCGCCAGGGCGGCCACCGCGAGGCAAAAAAGATAATTGCGCGTGCGCCAGGCACGAAACAGGAGCGGCGCCGCGAGCGCGATGACGCCGAGCATCCCGGGGGCGATCAGGCCCTTGGCCATGAAACCCAATCCAACACCGGTGCCGAGCCAGAATCCGCCGATGGCAGGGCGCCGCAGGTACAGCGCCAGGCCGTAGAATGCCATTGCAAAACCGCAGAGCAGGGCGACATCGGTAATAAGCTGGTGGCTGCGCACCGTCAGACCGAGGCAGCCGACCAGCAGCAGCACCGACAGCGCGCCATGGCTTCTGCCAAAGAGTTCGCGGCCGGCAAGTCCGGTAAACAGGAAGGTGAGCGCCATGTAGAAGCCGGTGGCGAGTCGCGCCGCATCGTGCACCGCCAGCGGCGGGGAGAACAGCCATGCACTCGCTGCCGCGGTGAGATAGAAAAGCGGCGGCTTTTCCATGAAGGGCTCGCCGGCCAGCGCAGGCACGATCCACGAACCGCCCCACAGGATTTCGTATACGAGGCCGAAGCTGTAGGCCTCATCCGGTTTCCACGGATCGTGACCGATCAGTCCGGGCAGTATCCAGGCCAGACACAACAGCGCGACGAGCAGGGTCGGGCGCGAGATCATCGGCTCGGCGTGCGTGCGGCGCATAGGGCGGCGACGCGCAACATTTTGATTATTGTGGGCATGCGACTGGGCGGATTATCGCATTTCGCGCGCCGCTTAAGTAGCCGGCCGTTTATGCCCGCGGCCGGTATTCCGCGCTATTCGACGACTTTCAATGCCTGCCCTGCCACCGGCTCGCCTGCGGGGTACAGGCCGTTGATGACGCGCAGGTAGCCCGCGGCGTTCTTTCCGAGCGGCGAAGTGCGCGCGAGTTCCGGGAAGGCAAGTCCCGCGCGGGCGGTGATGACGCGGAGCGTGAGCGGCCGCGCCAGCGCGCGCTCCTCGCCGGTGATGGCGTGGAAGCTTTTTTGCGCAGCCTCGATTTCCGGCAGGTAGCGGTTCATCGCCTGGCTGTTCTGCGCCTGCCCGCCGATGGCGTAGGCGTTTTTTCCCAGGAACACCACGGCAACCCGCGTTGGTTTTCCCTGCATGCTGGTGCTGGCAATGGCCGCGGGCAGTCCGTTGATGGTGGCCGGCGTGGTTTCAAGGCCGGAACCCGAGCGCAGGAGCTTGCGCAGGACATCCGCTGGGCTGCCCTGTGCCGGGCCCGCCATTCTGAGATCGATCAGCGCATCGCCCTTGGGGCTCGTCGCGGCCACGTTCTGCGGCTGGTTCTTCACGCGCCAGCCTTGCGGAAAGCGCAGTGCCAGCCCGAGCCCGGTGTGATAGAGCGTGTTGTTCCTGACCACACCCTGGTCGGGACTGTCGGCAAAAACCATCTTGTCGATCTTGCGCAGGAATTCCTCGCGGGCAGTGCGGGTCTCCGTCTGCTTGAAGTGCGCCGCTTCGCCGACCACTTGCTGCAAGCGCGTGTCGTTGTCGGGGTGCGAGGCGAACACGCCGTGGTAGGCGCGCGGTTCGCGGCCTTCGGATTTAGCCACTTCGGCGTCGAACAGTTCCTGGTTCTTGAGCACGCCGACCACTTTGACCATCGCCTGCGGATCGTAGCCGGTGCGCGCCAGATATTCGGAACCGAGGCGGTCGGCCTCGAGTTCGTGCTCGCGCCCATAGCCGGAGAGCAGCGCGCCGCCCAGCAGGTTGATCGCGGTGTCGCCCAGTCCGCCGCGCGCCTGCGGCACGAAAATCTGCAGGATGGAGGCGCCGACCTGGGCCGCGGTCGCGGCGCTCAGTTGTTGCACCGAGTGGCGCGCGGTAACGTGCCCGATCTCGTGGCCGAGCACTGCCGCGAGCTCGGCTTCGGAATTAAGGTAGGCGAGGATGCCGCGCGTGATGTAGATGTAGCCGCCGGGCAGCGCGAAGGCATTGACCTCGGGCGAATCCACCACCAGAAAATGGTAGTCGAGGCTTGGCCGGTGGCTGGCCCGCGCCAGCCGCTGTCCGACTTCGTTCACGTACTGTTGCAGTGCCGCGTTGTCGTAGGCGCCGTATTCCTGGCGGACTTTCGGATCCTCGGATCGCCCGATCTGGATTTCCTGCGACTCCGACAGGGTCACGAAATTGGGGTTGCCGCTGACCGGGTTGGTCGCGCAGTTGGCGAGCCCCAGGGTAAGGACCAGTGCCGCAAGTCTGATGAGCATGGAAGGTTGCATGCGCGGATTTTATCTTCGGTTTTTCCCCAAGACCAACTTTACGCGCCCGGATTCGGTGCGCGCCGCACTATTAACGTGCGGCGAGTCTTTGCGCGCACGCCCGGTGGCATCATTTTGAATCCTCATCGGAAAGAAAATTATTCATAAAAAACAGATGGTTGTCGGCGCGATCCGCTGCTGGTACGCGATCCGGGATGCGGGCTGGTATGCATCCTGCTCTATATGCCGGCATAGATAACCGAGGAGAGCCATTCATGTCCCCATTCAACGACCCGTTCGACCCGCAGGTGAAACTCGGCAATGGCTGCAACTGCGGCCATCATGCAACGCAGGCCGAACACAATGCGGGTCTGGCCAATACGACCAGCGACAGCGAAGCGCTGGGCAGCCGCGCGGTGGAATCGGCCGTGATGCGCGCGCTGTTCCCGCACGACGAGACGCGGCGCAACTTCCTCAACGCCGTGGGCGCGGGCACCGCGATGGCGGCGATCTCGACCCTGTTCCCGCTGGGCATTGCCAAGGAAGCGTTTGCGCAGTCGGCCGGCAAGCTGGAAAAAACCAAACTCAAGGTGGGCTTTATTCCCATTACCTGCGCCACGCCCATCATCATGGCACAACCGATGGGCTTTTATGCGAAACAGGGTCTTGACGTCGAAGTCGTCAAGACCGCCGGTTGGGCCGTGATCCGCGACAAGACGCTCAACAAGGAATACGACGCGGCGCACATGCTCTCGCCGATGCCGCTCGCCATCACGCTCGGCGCCGGCGCTCAACCTATCCCGTACACCGTGGCGGCGGTGGAAAACATCAACGGCCAGGCCATCACGCTCGCCATGCGGCACAAGGACAAGCGCGATCCCAAACAGTGGAAGGGCTTCAAGTTCGCGGTGCCTTTCGACTATTCGATGCATAACTATCTGCTGCGCTACTACGTGGCGGAGCACGGCCTGGATCCGGACAAGGATATCCAGATCCGGGTGGTGCCGCCGCCCGAGATGGTGGCCAATCTGCGTGCCGACAACATCGACGGCTTTCTGGCGCCCGATCCGGTCAACCAGCGCGCGGTCTATGACGGCGTCGGCTTCATCCACCTGCTGTCCAAGGAGATCTGGGACGGGCACCCGTGCTGCGCATTCGCCGCCAGCAAGCAGTTCGTGACCGAGATGCCCAATACCTATCAGGCGCTGCTCAAGGCGATCATCGACGCCGCCGCGTTTGCGCGCAAGGCCGAGAACCGCAAGCAGATCGCCGAAGCGATCGCGCCGGCCAATTACCTCAACCAGCCGGTGACGGTGGTCGAGCAGGTGCTGACCGGCACTTTCGCCGACGGCCTGGGCAACGTGAGGAAGGTGCCGGACCGCATCGATTTCGATCCCTTCCCGTGGCATTCGTTCGCGGTGTGGATCCTGACCCAGATGAAACGCTGGGGCCAGATCAAGGGCGATGTCGACTACAACAAGGTGGCGAGCGAAGTGTTCCTGGCCACCGATGCCGCCAGGCTGATGAGGCAGGCCGGGATGACGCCGCCGGCCGCGACGTCGAAGAAGATCATCGTCATGAAAAAAGAGTTCGATCCGAGCAAGCCCGAGGCCTACATCGCAAGCTTCGCGATCAAGCGGACGACGTAAATATGGAGCGTCTGATGAACTGGCGGGCGCCTGCCCTGTCGGTGATCCTGTTTCTGTTGTTCATCGGCGTCTGGCATGCGGCGACGCTGCCGACTGCCGCGCAGCAGACCGTGGACGATGAGTACGCGAAGCTGGTCGGGAAAGCCGCCTCAACGGGCCAGAAATCCTCGTTTCCCACCCCCGCCGATGTCGGCGCCAAGATCCGGCAGCATCTGAGGGAGCCGTTCTACGACCGCGGACCCAACGACAAGGGCGTGGGCATCCAGCTCGCGTATTCCCTGGCGCGCGTGCTGGTGGGTTTCGTGCTTGCCGCGCTGGTTGCGATTCCCGTCGGTTTCCTGATCGGCATGTCGCCCACGACTTACCGCGCGCTCGACCCGTTCATCCAGGTGCTGAAGCCGATTTCGCCGCTGGCCTGGATGCCGCTTGCGCTGTTTACGCTGAAGGACAGCTCGGTCTCGGCGATATTCGTGATTTTCATCTGCGCTCTGTGGCCGATGCTGATCAATACCGCCTTCGGTGTTTCCGCGGTGCGCCGCGAGTGGCTCAACGTCGCCAAGACGCTGGAAGTGGGCCCGCTGAGGACAGCATTTCGCGTGATCCTGCCGGCGGCGGCGCCGACGATCATGACCGGGATGCGCATTTCCATCGGCATTGCCTGG
>CAYIRZ010000183.1:0-6652 GCA_964365845.1 uncultured Streptomycetaceae bacterium | reverse complement strand
GTTTCGATCATGGAAGGCTGCAGCAAGTACTGCTCGTTCTGCGTGGTTCCCTATACGCGCGGCGAGGAAGTCTCGCGGCTGTTCGACGACGTGCTGGCCGAGGTCGCCGAACTGGCCCAGCAGGGCATAAAGGAAGTGACGCTGCTGGGACAGAACGTGAACGCCTACCGGGGCGTCATGGGGGGGGAGAGGGAAGGCGGGGAAATTGCCGATCTCGCGCTGTTGCTGGAATCCGTCGCCGAAATCCCGGGCATCGCGCGCATCCGCTACACCACCTCGCATCCCAGGGAATTCACGCCGCGCCTGATCGATGCCTACGCCCGCATTCCGCAGCTCGTCGGTCACGTGCACCTGCCGGTGCAGTCGGGTTCCGACCGCGTGCTGGCAGCCATGAAACGCGGCTACACCGCGCTCGAATACAAGGCTATCATCCGCCGCTTGCGCAAAAAGCGTCCCGGCATATCGATCTCGTCGGATTTCATCGTCGGCTTCCCCGGCGAGACTGCCGCCGATTTCGAGGCGACGATGCGGTTGATCGACGACGTCGGTTTCGATGCCAGCTTCAGCTTCATCTACAGCCGCCGTCCCGGCACGCCCGCCGCCGAATTTGCCGACGACACGCCGCATGCAGTCAAGCTCGAGCGGCTGCAGCGCCTGCAGGCAAAGATCGAGGCCCAGGCGACCGCCATCAGCCGCGACATGGTGGGCACACGCCAGCGCGTGCTGGTCAGGGGCGCAGCCAGGAAGAATGTCGATGAGCTCGCGGGCCGCGCCGACAATAACCGAGTGGTCAACTTCAGCGGCCCGGCGCGGCTGATCGGCGAGTTCGTCGATGTCGCCATTACCGCGGCATTACCGCATTCCCTGCGCGGGGAAGCCATTACCCTCTCCTGCCATTGAAACCCGTCGAGATTTTTTTCACGCCTGCGGATAATCAGCGGCTCGCCAACCTGTGCGGCGTGCTCGATGAAAACCTGCGCCAGATCGAGACCGCGCTCGATGTCGGCATCGCGCGGCGCGGCGAGCGCTTTGCGCTGACCGGCAATCCGGAACAAACGAAAGTCGCCGCCAAGGTCCTACGGAATTTCTACCGCCGGGCGGACAACACCCTCAGCCTCGAAGACGTCCAGCTCGGCCTGATCGAGGCGGCCAATCCGCCCCCGCCGGCAACCGCCGCCGACATGCCGCTGCTGCTCACCCGGCGCCAGGATCTGCACGGACGCACGCCACGCCAGGTGCAATACTTGCACAACATTCAGACCCATGACGTGACCCTAAGCATCGGCCCCGCCGGCACCGGCAAGACCTATCTCGCGGTAGCCTGCGCCGTCGACGCCCTCGAACGCGACAGCGTCAAGCGCATCGTGCTGGTGCGGCCGGCGGTCGAGGCGGGAGAGCGTCTGGGTTTTCTGCCCGGCGACATGGCGCAGAAAGTCGATCCCTACCTGAGGCCGCTGTACGATGCGCTATACGACCTGATGGGCTTCGACAGGGTGACCAAGATGTTCGAGCACAGCGCGATCGAGATCGCACCGCTTGCTTTCATGCGCGGCCGCACGCTCAACCACTCGTTCGTGATCCTGGACGAAGCGCAGAACACGACGCCGGAGCAGATGAAGATGTTCCTGACGCGCATCGGCTTCGGCAGCAAGGCGGTGATCACCGGCGACGTCACCCAGATCGACCTGGCGCGCGGACAGAAAAGCGGCCTGGTCGAAGCGCGCGAAGTGCTGAAAAAAGTGCGCGGCATCGCGTTCACCCATTTCGAGAGCGAAGACGTGGTGCGCCATCCGCTGGTGCAGCGCATTGTCACCGCCTATGAAAGCTACCAGCTGCAATCCGAAAAATCCAATACAAACAAAGACAAGAAGGCGTGAATTCAAAACACGCAGGGCCGAAACCGCGGCTCAGCTTTGCCGTGCAATACGGGGTTGCCACGCGCAACCTGCCGTCACGCGCCCAGCTGCGCAAATGGGCGCATGCCGCGCTCGAGCGCGAGGCGCAAATCACGGTGCGCGTTGTCGGCCGGGCGGAAGGCAAGGCGCTCAACCGCGATTTTCGCGGCAAGGACGACGCCACCAACGTGCTGACTTTCGTGTTCAGGGACATGTCGCCTTTCGAAGGCGATCTTGCGTTGTGCGCCCCGGTGATTGCGCGCGAAGCGCGCGAACAGGGAAAAAGCGTCGCCGCACACTACGCGCACCTGGTGGTGCACGGCGTGCTGCATCTGCAGGGATATGATCATGAAAACGCCGCTGACGCCCGAGTCATGGAAAAACGCGAATCACAAATTATCACCGGATTCGGCTATCCTGATCCTTATGGATGATACTCACAGTAGACCTTCGCTGCTCGAAAGGCTTTCGGCGCTGATCATGCGCGAGCCCGAGGATCGCGAGCAGCTGATCGAATTGCTGCATTCCTCCTACGAGCGCAACCTGCTCGATTCCGACGCTCTGGCGATGATCGAGGGCGTGCTGCAGGTTTCCGAAATGCAGGCGCGCGACATCATGGTGCCGCGCGCGCAGATGGATGTCATCGACGTCAGCGAATCGCCCGATCAGTTCATTCCCACGGTGATCCAGACCGCGCATTCGCGCTTTCCGGTCATCGGCGAAAACAAGGATGATGTGATCGGCATCCTGCTCGCCAAGGATCTGCTGCGCTACTACGCCGGCGAGGAGGAGTTCAATGTGCGCGAAATGCTGCGTCCGGTGGTGTTCATCCCCGAATCCAAACCGCTCAACGTGTTGCTCAAGGAATTCCGCAAGAACCGCAATCACATCGCCATCGTGGTTGACGAATACGGCGGCGTCGCCGGCCTGGTCACGATCGAGGACGTGCTCGAGCAGATTGTCGGCGATATCGAGGACGAGTATGACTTCGACGACGTCGAAGACAATATCATCCATGAAAAAGGCGGCCTCTACCGTGTCAAGTCGCTGACCGAAATCGGCGACTTCAACACGGCGTTCGGCACTCACTACAGCGACGAGGAATTCGACACCGTCGGCGGACTGATATTGAACCGCTTCGGCCGCGTGCCCAAGCGCGGCGAGCAGATCAGCTTCGACAACCTGATGTTCAAAGTCCTGCGCGCCGACAGCCGCAGGCTGCATCTGCTGCAGGTCACAAAAAAGAAATGATGAATGATGAATGATGAACGCGGAATGAAGAACAGCTTCTCATTCATCACTCATCATTCATCATTCATCGTTGCCTTTTTCCTCGGCGCGCTTACCGTGCCCGGGTTTGCGCCGTTTTCGCTGTTCCCGCTGCCCGTCATCACACTCGCGCTGTTGCTGCGATTGTGGCAATCGCAGACGGTACCGCGCCGTGCCGCGCTCATCGGGTTCGCATTCGGCCTGGGCCTGTTTCTGTGGGGCGTGTCCTGGGTTTACATCAGCCTCCACGATTTCGGCGCGATGCCCGCACCGCTCGCCGCCGGCGCGACGCTGCTGTTCTGCGCCTATCTCGCACTGTTTCCGGCGCTGGCCGGTTATCTGTTTGCCGCGGCCCCGCTGCCTGACGGGATCAGGCTTCCGCTGATTCTTCCGGCCGTGTGGACGCTGCTCGAATGGACGCGGGAGTGGCTTTTCACCGGGTTCCCGTGGCTCGCCATCGGCTATTCCCAGGTGCCGGCGAGCCCGCTCGCCGGATACGCACCGGTATTGGGAATCTATGGCGTCTCGCTGGCAACCGTCGCGACCGCGGGGCTGCTCGTCGTGCTGTGGCAGCACTACACCGCCAATGATGAATGCGGAAGGATGAATGAGGAACGGCGGTCGCGAAAAGCGCGATTTTTCAAATTCATCGTTCATCGTTCATCGTTCATCATCTTGGCCATCTGGCTTGGCGGATGGGCATTGCAGCAGGTTGAATGGACGCGCCCCGCCGGAACACCGGTGCAAGTCAGCCTGCTCCAGGGCAACATCCCGCAGGATCTCAAATGGCGCGAAGACCATGTCAGGACCACGCTCGAATCCTATCGCAACATGGTCGAAGCCAGCGACAGCCGGCTCATTGTGCTGCCTGAAACCGCGCTGCCGCTGTTTTTGCAGCATGTCCCGCCGGAGTATCTGCAAAGCCTCGCCGCGCACGCCCGGAAAAACAACGGCGACATCCTGATCGGCGTCCCGGAAAGGCTGAAGAGCGGTGATTACTACAACAGCGTGCTCTCGTTCGGCACCGCGACTACGCAAAGCTACCGCAAGTCACATCTGGTGCCGTTCGGGGAATACATTCCGCTGCGCCCCGTGTTCGGCCGCATCGTCGCCGTTCTGGCCATCCCGCTGCAGGATTTTTCGCGCGGCGCGGAAACCCAGCAGCCGCTTGAGCTCGCGGGGCAGAAAGTCGCGATCAACGTCTGCTACGAAGACGCTTTCGGCGAGGAAATCATCCGCCAGCTGCCGCAGGCCACGCTGCTGGTCAACGTCAGCAACGTCGCCTGGTTCGGCCGCTCGATAGCGCCCCAGCAGCATCTGCAGATTTCGCAGGCGCGCTCGCTTGAAACCGGCCGCTACATGCTGCGCGCCACGAATACCGGCGTCACCGCCGTCATCGACCAGCGCGGGCGGGTGGTGCGCAGCGCACCCGAGTTCGCCGCTGCCACCGTCAGCTATCCCGTTCAGGGCTATCAGGGCGCGACGCCTTACGTTTACTGGGGAAATTACGCTATGCTGGCCTTGGCGGCGGCGCTGTTGCTCATGGCCGCGTTTTACAGAAAATAAATTAAGGCCCCTCTGATTCGTTTTCCGGTAATCCGCCAAAGCCTGTAAAATCCGTGCTTTCAAGCAATTAAGTTCGACAGGCTGCTAACATGCCGACCTTTCAGCAGATCATACTCACGCTCAACCAGTACTGGGACCAGCAGGGCTGCGTTCTGCTGCAACCATACGACATGGAGGTCGGCGCCGGCACTTCGCATACCGCGACTTTCCTGCGCGCCATCGGTCCTGAGCCCTGGCGCGCGGCCTATGTGCAGCCTACGCGCCGCCCCAAGGATGGCCGTTACGGCGAAAACCCCAACCGCCTGCAGCACTACTACCAATTTCAGGTCGTGCTCAAGCCTTCGCCACTGAACATCCTGGAGCTTTATATCGGCTCGCTCGAAGCGCTCGGCATCGATCCGAAAGCGCACGACATCCGCTTCGTCGAGGACGACTGGGAAAACCCGACGCTCGGCGCCTGGGGCCTGGGCTGGGAAGTGTGGCTGAACGGCATGGAAGTCACTCAGTTCACTTATTTCCAGCAGGTCGGCGGCATCGACTGCAAGCCGATCACCGGCGAGATCACCTACGGCATAGAGCGTCTGGCCATGTACCTGCAGGGCGTGGAGAACGTGTTCGACCTGGTGTGGACGCCCGGCGTCACTTACCGCGACGTCTACCATCAGAACGAAATCGAACAATCCACCTACAACTTCGAGCAATCGAACGCCGCAATGCTGTTCGAGCATTTCGGCCACTATGAGGCCGAAGCAAAACGGCTGATGCAGTCGCAACTGGCGCTGCCGGCCTACGAGATGGTGCTGAAGTGCGCGCACACCTTCAACCTGCTCGACGCGCGTGGCGCGACCTCGGTCACCGAGCGCGCCGCCTACATCGGCCGCATCCGTCATCTCGCGCGCGGCGTGTCGCAAGCCTACTTCGACTCCCGGCTGCGCAGTGATTTCCCGATGTGCGCGCCGGGGGAACTGCGGCGCTTGGGCATCGACCTCCCGGCTCTGAAAGCTGCTCTGCGGCAGCGGGAAGCGGCATGAGCGCGAATCTGCTGATCGAACTGTTCACCGAGGAACTGCCACCGAAAGCGCTGAAGCGCCTGGGCGAGGCGTTTGCCGATGGCATTGCTGGGGGTCTCGCGGCGCGCGGCCTCGTGGCCCACGATGCTGGGAGGCAAGTCTACGCAACGCCACGACGTCTTGCGGTGAGAATCGCCAACGTGCTAGAGCGCGCGCCAGACCGTACCGAAACGAAAAAACTGATGCCGGTGAAAATCGCTTACGATAACAGCGGTCCCACACCAGCTTTGCTCAAGCGTCTGGAGAAGGAGGGTTTCCCCACGGGAAGCTTCGGAAACCAGGTCAGGGAACAACTTCAAGAACGTGAAGGCTACGTTCTGTTAGAGCAGACGATTTCGGGCGTCACGCTCGCCACCGGCCTGCAGGCAGCCCTTGAAGAGGCCCTAGCAAAGCTTCCCATCCCCAAGGCCATGAGCTACCAGCTTGCCGATGGCGCAACCACGGTGCACTTCGTGCGCCCGGTGCACGGCCTCATCGCCCTGCATGGCGACCAGGTGGTCGACGTATCCATTCTGGGCCTGAAAGCGGGCCGCATCACCCACGGCCATCGCTTCCAGGGCGTGAAAGACATCCCGGTCGCGACGGCGGACGCCTACGAGGAAGCGCTCGCCGCGCATGGGCAGGTCATTGCGTCCTTCGACGAGCGCCGCGCCGAAATCGCGCGCCAGCTCGCCGCCAAAGCCGCAATGCTGAAGGTCGCGCTCGGTGCCGAGGCCGATTACACGCTGCTGCTCGATGAAGTCACGGCGCTGGTCGAATACCCGGCGGTCTATGCCGGCGAGTTCGATCCCGAGTTCCTCGCCGTGCCGCAGGAATGCCTGATCCTCACCATGCGGCAGAACCAGAAGTATT
>CAYIRZ010000182.1:0-6688 GCA_964365845.1 uncultured Streptomycetaceae bacterium | reverse complement strand
CTCGTCATAGCGCTGCAAAATTTCGATTTCATGACCCCGCCCGGCCAGCGCCGGGGCAATGCCGGCAGCGAAACGCGATTCGAGCTTCAGCGTTTCACTGGTTTGCCCCCAGGTGCGGCCGAGCAGCCAGCGCGGCGCGCTGATCGCGGTCTGCGGATCCATGCCGTAAGCGATGGCGCGCGTGAACACCGCGCACTGGGTCTGCGGCTGGCCGTCGCCGCCCATGGTGCCGTAGACCATGGTGCGGCCGTCCTTCAACTGTGCCAGCGCCGGATTGAGCGTATGAAACGGCTTTCTGCCTGGTTCGAGCGCATTGAGCGCCTTGGGATCGAGGGAGAAACTGCAGCCGCGGTTCTGCCAGTTGATGCCGGAATCCTTCAGCACGATGCCGGAACCGAATTCGTGGTAGATGCTCTGGATGAACGACACCGCGCGGCCCTGGCCGTCGATGACGCCCATCCATACGGTGTCGGCCGGCCCCCTGCCCGCGCCCCACGGCGCGGCCTTGTGCCGGTCGATGTTGGCTGCGAGTTCGCGGATGCGGTCGCGCTTGAGCAGATCGCGCGGATCGACCGTCATGTGAGCGGGATCGGTGATGTAACGGTCACGGACGCGAAACGCCTGCTTGGTCGCCTCCACGCACAGGTGCACGTAATCCGCGGTGGCCGAGCCGACTTTCTGGATTTCAAGTTCGTCCAGGATGCCGAGAATCAACAACGACACCAGGCCCTGTGTCGGCGGCGTCATGTTGAACAGGGTGCCGGCGCTGTGCGCCAGTGCCAGCGGATCGCGCAGCCGTGCGCGATGCATGGCCAGGTCGGCGACCGTGAGCGGACTGCCGGCGTGCGCGAGATCCTTCGCGATCGAACGCGCGAGTTCTCCCCGGTAGAAATCATCCATGCCGGACTTGGCGATGCGCCTGAACGTGGCGCCCAGACGCTTCTGCATGAACACGCTGCCGGCAGCGGGTGCCTCGCCTTTCACCAGGAAAGCATCGGCAAAACCCGGCTGCTGCGCGAGCTCGGCCTGTTTGTTGGCAGTGTTGACCGCCTGGCTCGCCGTTACCGCAATGCCATGCTCGGCATAATGAATCGCGTCCTCGAGCAGGCGCGCAAGCGGCAGGCGGCCGTGCAGCGTCCGGCGCGACAGCTCGTAGGCTGCGCCCCAGCCGGAAATCGTGCCCGCGACAGTGTTGGCGGCGACGCCGCCACGGAATGGAATGCTCGTGGTGATGCCGCGCTCGGCGTACCATTCGCGCGAGGCGGCCTGCGCGGCCGCGCCGCAGGCGTCGATCGCGCCGGGCGCCTTGCCGGGCACGTGCACCAGCCAGAAGCTGTCGCCGCCGATCGAATTCATGTGCGGATAGACCACCGCGATGGTCGCGGCGGCGGCGATCATCGCCTCCAGCGCGTTGCCGCCTTCGCGCAGCACGGCCAGCGCGGACTGCGCGGCCGCCGCGTGCGGCGCGACCGCCATGCCGCGGGTGCCGCGGATGGAATTGATCATGATGAGCTTGTCGTCGGGAAAAACCCGATTTTACGCGATGCCCTGCCCGAGTTGAATGGCCCGGGCGCAAGGGCGGCATACATCGGAGTGCCGGCGCCCTTTCCGTTACACAGGCAAACGGCACGGACTCGTGCCGTTTGCCTACTTGTTGATCCAGCCGATCTGCGTCGGCAGCCAGATCGCGATCTGGGGAAACAGCATCAGTATCGCCAAGCCGACGATCTGCACGCCGATGAAGGGAATCACGCCGCGGTAAATTTCCGCCGTCGTCACTTCCGGCGGCGCGACGCCCTTCATGAAGAACAGCGCCCAGCCGAAGGGCGGCGTCAGAAACGAAGTCTGCAGATTCATGCAGATCAGCGTCGCAAGCCATACCATGTCGACGCCGGCCTTGACGAAGAACGGCAGAAACAGCGGCAAGGCAATGTAGCAGATCTCGACCCATTCGATGAAACAGCCGAGGACGAACAGCAGCACCATCAGGAAAATGATGTTGCCCCAGACGCCGCCCGGCACCAGCTTGAACAGGTCCTCGATAATCACCTCGCCATTGAGGCCGCGGAAGGCGAGGCTGAACACCTGCGCCGCCATGATGATGAACATGATCATCGCCGTCGTTTTGAGCGTACCGCGCATGGTGTCGGTCAGCACGGCGAGCGTCATGCGGCCTGATGCGGCGACGATGATGATCCCCCCCAGCGCACCGATGGCCGCCGCCTCGGTCGGTGCCGCAACCCCGCCCATGATGGAACCGAGCACCGCCACCACCAGCAGGAGCGGCGGCAACACGCCGCGGATCAGCTCACGGAAGAGCTGACGGCGGGTCTTCGCATCCAGTTCTTCGTCACTGATCGGCGGACACATTTCGGGTCTGATGCGGCCGAGAATGAAAATATAAACAACATACAAACCGCCCAGCATCACGCCCGGCAATAGCGCCGCGGCAAACAGCGTGCCGACCGATTGCCCCATCAAGTCGGACAGCAGGATCAGGATCAGGCTGGGCGGGATGATCTGGCCGAGCGTTCCCGAGGCGCAGATGGTGCCGGTGGCCAGGCCGTGATCGTAGCCGCGCCGCAGCAGTGTCGGCAGCGCGATCATCCCGAGAGTCACAACCGTGGCGCCGACGATGCCGGTCGCCGCCCCCATCATGATGCCGAACACGATGATCCCGATCGCCATGCCGCCGGGCTGGCGCCCCGCGACATGCCCCATGATGTCGAGCATGTCTTCGGCAATGCGCGACTTCTCGAGTATCACCCCCATGAACACGAACAGCGGCATCGCCAGCAGCGTATAGTTGGTGGCCACGCCGTAGATACGCGCCGGCAGCAGATTGAACAGCGCCGACCCGAAGCCGATATAGCCGAAAATGAAGCCCGAGGCGGCAATGGCATAAGCCACCGGAATCCCCGACAGCAGCAGGGCGATAAAGCCCACCAACATCAAAATAGGAAGAATTTCGGGGGCCATGGTCACTCTTTCTCCTCGCTGCGGATGCGTAACATGATCCGTACCGCCGTCGCTACGCTCTGCACCACCAGCAACGCAAAACCGGTGGTAATGAACGATTTGAGGATGAAACGATACTCAAGCCCGCCCGGATCCGGGGAAATCTCGTGATTGACGTACGCCTGATCGACAAACCCGAGCGAAAGCCAGCAGATGATCAGCGCGAACGGCAGCATCACGAATACCGCCGTGAAAAAATCCAGCCACAGCTTGGCGCGGTGGCTGTAATTCTGGTACAGAATATCGACACGGACATGCTCGCCTGCCTGCTGGGTGTAAGCAACACCCCACAGCGCGACCACGGCCAGCAGGTGCCACTCAAGCTCCTGGGACGCGACCGAGCCATAACTAAACGCGTAGCGCAGCAGCACGTTGGTTGAAATAAGCAGCACCAGCGCCAGCGTAAACCAGGCGGCGAAGCGCCCGACCCCATCAACCAGCGCTTCACACGCTGCGGCGATGCGCAAAGCGATATTCATGATAAAACCTTTTCGCAAAACGACGGAACCCGCTGCGAATAAACACAGCAGCGGGTTCCGTCAGGATGATACCGGTTTTTCAGCAGCAGCCCGGCTAGCGCACCGTGGTCTGGAACACGGTCTCGCTCGCCTGCGACCATTTGTCGTGCTTCTTCTTGAACGCCATGAAGGAATCGTGGACCTTCCTGGTCATCGGGTCCTTGGCAGCCGCCTCGGCCAGCACGTCGTTGGTCACCTGGCGCAGGCGCTTGACCACGTCGGCCGGCAACTGCGCGACCTGCACCTTGTGCTTGGTAACGAGCTCATCGAGCGCTTGCGAGTTCTTGCCCTCGAGAAACAGGATGCTCTCGATATTCACCGCCTGTGCCGCGACCTTGATGATCTCCTTCAGGTCGGCGGGCAGCGCGTTATAGGCTTTCTCGTTGATCACGATCTCCGAAGTGGTCGAGGGCTCGTGCCAGCCGGTCGCGTAGTAATATTTGGCCGCGTTCTGCAGGCCAAGCCGCTGGTCGAGATAGGGCCCCACCCATTCCGCGGCGTCGATCACGCCGCGCTCGAGCGCCGGGAAGATCTCGCCGCCGGGCAGTAGCTTCACGTCCACCCCCAGCGCCGCGTAGACGCGGCCGGCGAGACCGGGAATCCGCATTTTGAGGCCTTTGAAATCGGCGACCGATTTGATCGGTTTCTTGAACCAGCCTGTCATCTGCACGCCGGTGCAGCCCACCGCGAACGGCAGCACGCCGAACGGCTTGTAGGTTTCCTCCCATAGCTGCTGGCCGCCACCTTCCTGCAGCCACGCCATCTGGCCGAGATAGCTCATGCCGAACGGCACGGTGCCGAAATACTGCGCCGCAAACGTTTTGCCCGACCAGTAATAGGCGACGCCATGATTCATTTCCACCGTGCCCTTGGAGCAGGCGTCGAAACCCTCGAATGCCGGCAGCAGCTCACCCGCCGCGAATACCTTGATTTTGAGGCGGCCGTTGGACATTTTGTCCACCTTCTGCGCAAACGCCTCCGCGCTGCCGGGGCCGCTCTGGTAGAACGGCGTGCCCGCCGGCCAGGTCGTCGTCATCTTCCAGTTGAACGTCTGCTGCGCGCGCGCGATCATCGGAAAACCGGCGATCGCGGCGCCGGTTGCCGCTATTGCCCCACCCTTTAGAAATTTCCTGCGGTCGTTATGCATGTCAGTTCTCCCTTATCGATTGGTTAAAAGTGGAGCGCCAGCTACCCTACCCCCAAAACACTGCGGGAAGCAATAACTTGGCGCAAAATTTTATGACGGTGGCGTTGGATGCGCCGCAACAAAGCGCAGGCCGAACGGCAGTCCCTCCGTCCGTTCAAACCTGCCCGATCAAATCGGCACGAACGCGGCGGTTCAACTCAATAAGCCTTGTACGGTAAATACTTACCGCTCATGGTGATCTTGACGCGGTCGCCCTTCGGATCGGGCTCGCGCTTGAGATCCATCTTGAAATCGATGGCGCTCATGATGCCGTCGCCGAATTCTTCGTGAATCAGCTCCTTGAAAGTGGTGCCGTAGACGCTGACCAGTTCGTAGAAACGGTAGATCAGCGGATCGGTCGGCGCCGCGGTCGGCAGCGAGCCCTTGTACGGCACCTGCTGCAGCAGCAGCACCGCATCTTCCGGCAGGCCCAGGAGCTTGCCTGCCGTCTCCGCCTGCTCCCTGGTCATCTGCATCTGCCCCAGCAACGCGGCGGTCGTCCACTCCTTGCTCAGGCCGATCGCTTTCGCGAGCTTGGCCCAGGTCAGCCCCTTTTTTAGCCGCGCCATGACCACCATTTCGGTAACGTCGGGGCGCGTCATCGGCTTGGCCCTGCTGGCCGCGGCCAGCAGCGCTTCGGGTGCATCGGATTTCTTCATGTCACTCTCCTTTATCTAAAACCGAAATGATTATCGATTTTCACCCTCTGTGTTCTCTGTGCTCTCTGTGGCTAAGGTCCTTAGTGCCTCAGGTTGACGACGACCGCTTTTTCAGCGGGCCGCGCAGGGGCAGCGGGGACCGCCGGCGCCGTCTCATCGAGGCCGGGCGTGACGACCGGCGGATTGCGCGGGTCGTAAGCGCCGCCCGCGGTCTCCTGATCGAACGCGCGGGAGCGGTCGACCAGAAACTCGATCAGGTGGTTGCGGATGCGGTAATAGTGCGGATGCCGGTGCAGGTCGTGCCGGGTGCGGCTGCGCGGCATGGTGTTGACCACGGTCTCCGCGATCTTGGCGTAAGGGCCGTTGGTCATCAGCACGATCTTGTCGGCGAGCAGGATCGCCTCATCCACATCATGCGTGATCATGAACACCGTCTGCCTGGTTTCGGCGCAGATCCTCAGCACCTCTTCCTGCAGCACGCCGCGCGTCAGCGCGTCGAGCGCGGAAAACGGCTCGTCCATGAGCAGCATCTTGGGCTGGATCGCCAGCGCGCGCGCAATGCCGACGCGCTGCTTCATGCCGCCGGAAAGCTCCGCTGGACGCTTTTTCTCGGAGCCGGTCAGGCTGACGAGATCGATGTACTTCTGGCAATGCTCGCGCACCTTCGCCTTGCCCCACCCGGGCCAGCGTGAAGTGACGGCAAACGCGATGTTGCCCATGACGCTGAGCCAGGGCATCAGCGCGTGGCTCTGGAAAATCACCGCACGGTCGAGGCTGGGGCCGTTGATCTCGCGCCCGCCGACAAAAACATAGCCGTCGGAAACCGGCTCCAGCCCGGCGAGGATGTTGAGGATGGTGGTCTTGCCGCATCCGGAATGGCCGATCAGGCACACGAATTCGCCGGCTTCGACGCCCATATGCACATTCTCGAACACCGTGGTCGCGGTGCCGTCGCGGCCGGTGAAGCGCTTGGCAATGCCTTCGATACGGATCAGGGGTTCACTCATTTTGAACCCGTGATTCGTGATTCGTGAGTCGGGTCATGGTCACTCCGGGAAGGTGACCAGCCGCGCCAGCCGCGCCAGGGACAGGTCGAGCAGCATGCCGACCAGCCCGATGGCGAGGATCGCGGTGAGTATGTTGGTGATCGAGAGGTTGTTCCACTCGTTCCACACGAAATAGCCGATACCGGTGCCGCCCACCAGCATTTCGGCGGCGACGATCACCAGCCAGGCAATGCCGATGGAAATGCGCATCCCGGTCATGATGGGCGGCGCCGCCGCCGGCAGGATCACGCGAAATGCCGT
>CAYIRZ010000181.1:0-6695 GCA_964365845.1 uncultured Streptomycetaceae bacterium | reverse complement strand
ACAATCCGGCCTTCATCCACGGCGGCCCGTTCGCCAACATCGCGCACGGCTGCAACTCGGTCATCGCCACCAAGACCGCGCTGAAGCTCGTCGATTACGTGGTGACCGAGGCCGGTTTCGGCGCCGACCTGGGCGCGGAAAAGTTCATCGACATCAAGTGCCGCAAGGCGGGGCTCAGGCCCGACGCGGTGGTGATCGTCGCGACCATACGCGCGCTCAAGTACCACGGCGGCGTCGACGTCAAGGAACTCAACAAGGAAAACCTGGCGGCGCTGGAAAAAGGCGTCGCCAATCTCGAGCGTCACGTCAACAACGTGCGCAACCACTACGGCCTGCCGTGCGTGGTGTCGATCAACCGCTTCACCTTCGATACCGACGCGGAGATCGAACTGCTCAAGAAGAAAATGGCGCACCACGAAGCCCCGGTGATTCTGGCGACCCACTGGGCGGAGGGCGGCAAGGGGGCCGAAGCGGTCGCGCGCGCCGTGGTCGATCTCATTGACAAGGTGCCATCGGACTTCAAGTTCGTCTATCCCGACGACATGCCGCTGTGGGACAAGGTGAAAACCATCGTCACCACGATTTACGGCGCGGCCGATGTCACCGCGGACGCCAAGGTGCGCGCCCAGATCAAAAAACTGCAGGAGGACGGCTACGGACATTATCCGGTGTGCGTTGCCAAGACGCAGTACTCGTTTTCAACCGACCCGAAGTTGCGCGGCGCGCCATCCGGCCACATGATCAATATTCGGGAAGTGCGGCTTGCCGCGGGCGCCGAATTTGTCGTCATGGTCTGTGGCGACGTCATGACCATGCCGGGACTGCCCAAGGTGCCCTCGGCGGAAAAGATCGATCTCAACGACGATGGCAAGGTCATCGGCTTGTTCTGATCAGCGCGATCGACGGCCGCGCCCGCCCCGCGCCATTTTACGATGGCCGGGACGCGCGCTCTCCGGTATCATGTAATGTTGAAAGTAGAGCAACTCCCGAAGAGGAAACGCTGCAATGGCTGAAGTATTGACGCCCCAGTTCTGGACGGGGCTGCTGACCATCATCTGGATCAATATCATCCTGTCAGGCGATAACGCCGTGGTTATCGCGCTCGCCGCCCGATCGCTGCCGCCGCACCAGCAGAAAAAAGCGGTGTTCTGGGGCGCCGGCGCCGCAGTGATCATGCGGATTATCCTGACCATTGTCGCGGTCGAACTGCTCAAACTGCCTTACCTCAAGCTCATCGGCGGCGCACTGCTGCTGTGGATTGCGGTGAAGCTGCTGATTCCCGAGGACGATGGCGATGACGGCATCGAGTCGAGCTCTAACCTGTGGACGGCGATCAAGACGATACTCATCGCCGATCTGGTGATGAGCCTCGACAACGTGATCGGCGTGGCCGCTGCCGCCAAGGGCAGCATCGTCCTGCTGGTGCTGGGGCTCCTGATCAGTATTCCAATTGTGATCTTCGGCGCTACCATGTTGATGAAGCTGATGGAACGCTTTTCGATCATCATTACCATCGGCGCCGGCATCCTAGGCTGGGTCTCCGGTGAAATGGCGGCTACCGACCCCGTCGTCAGCGACTGGGTGAACGCGCACGCCGCATGGCTGCATTGGGCGGCGCCGGTTGCCGGCGTCGTATTCGTCGTTGCTCTTGGTAAATGGCTGGCGGCGCGCGCAACGAGAGAACAAGTGGGCGTGGTTGATCTTGCTGATGGGGAACCCAGGCCGTGAGATATCGTTGTGACCGTATACGGTTATTGTGAGAACGGAGTGAACAAATGCTGAATTTGCTGGTGCCGGTGGACGGTTCGGAACACGCGGGTCGTACAATCGAATATTTGCTGAAGAACATCAACTGGTACAAGGACGGTGCGGAAATACACCTGCTCAACGTCCAGCGCCCTATGCCCTATGGCCAGCGGGTATCTTCCGTGATCGGCCACGACAAGATCAACCAGTATCATCATGATGAGGGCATGGCGGCGCTGAAGAGCGCGATGCAGAAGCTGGATGCCGCCAATGTTAAATATCATTACCATGTCGGCGTCGGCGATGAAGCTGAAACGATCGTCAAGTATGCCGAAGAAAAAGGCTCCGATCAGATATTCATGGGCACTCGCGGCATGGGTTCGGTGTCCAATTTATTGCTGGGCTCGGTCGCAACCAAGGTGCTTCACCTTGCGAAAGTGCCGGTTGTCATGGTGAAATAATTGTGTAAGCATTTGGCGGCAAACGATTAGTTCCGTATGCCCCGGCCCGCGAAGGGACCAAGGGAATTTTCGGGAAAATTGATGCTGGTCAATTGTTTTTTGGTCCGACATGCGGATGATTAGGTGTTATAACGATAACAACATCAGGGTTGGGTTTCCCGGGTTTTAAAAGAGTTGTGTAACCACCGTAAGGAGGAGTGAAATGCGTACTCAGCGTGCATTCTCGCGCGGCTTTATGCCGCTTCTGGCCGTATTTGGGCTGTCAATGGCGGCGCCGGCAGCGGCATGGGAACCTACCAAGCCCGTCGAATTCGTGATCCCTGCCGGTACCGGCGGCGGTGCCGATCAGATGGCGCGGTTGATCCAGGGCATTGTCGCCAAACACAACTTGATGAAGCAGTCACTGATTCCGGTCAACAAGTCGGGCGGCGCCGGCGCCGAGGGTTTTCTGGAGATCAAGGCGGCCAAGGGTGATCCGCACAAGATCATCATCACGCTGTCCAATCTGTTTACCACACCGCTTGCCACCGGCGTGCCTTTCAACTGGAAGGAACTGACGCCGGTTGCGATGCTGTCGCTCGACAACTTCGTGCTGTGGGTCAACGCCGAAGATCCGTTCAAGACGCCGAAAGAGTATCTCGCCGCGGTCAAGGCCGGCGGCCCCAACAAATTCAAAATGGGCGGCACCGGATCCAAGCAGGAGGACCAGATCATTACGGTGGCGATCGAAAAGGCGGCGGGCGTCAAGTTCACTTACATCCCGTTCAAGGGCGGTGGCGCGGTAGCGACCCAGCTTGTGGGCAAGCATGTCGATTCCAGCGTCAACAATCCGATCGAAGCGGTGGCCCAATGGCGCGCCGGCAAGCTGCGCGCGTTGTGCGTATTCGACGGAAACCGCATGCCGTACAAGGACAAACTCACCGACACCCTGTCCTGGTCAGACATCCCGACTTGCAAGGAGTCCGGTATTCCGATGGAGTACGTGATGCTGCGTGGCATTTTCATGCCCGGGGGCGTATCCAAGGAAGTGGTCGATTTCTACATCGATCTCTTCAAGAAGGTGCGCGAAACACCGGAATGGAAAAAGTTCATGCAGGACGGTGCGTTCAACCAGAGCTTCATGACCGGCAAAGAGTATGTCGATTGGGTTGCCAATGCGGAAACGCTGCATCGCGACCTGATGAAAGAGGCGGGCTTCCTGGCCAAACCCTGATCTCCGAGCCGCGGGCGGGCGCACAGCGCATCTGCCCGCGGTAAGTTCGGCCTGCCGCAGGCGGCGCGCTGAATCTCAAACCTCAAAAGGATTTGCCGCAGTTGATAGACGAAAAACAAAATTCCGGTGACGCCGCTCGCACGGGCATTTCGACGCGTGCAGCAGAAATCATCGTAGTGCTTATCCTGCTCACGCTTGGCGGCTTGGTCGTCTTTGACAGCGCTCGCTTGGGCTTCCGCTGGGGTGACGAGGGTCCGCAGGCCGGCTATTTTCCATTCTACATCGGTCTTTTCATCTGTATCGCAAGCCTCATCACGCTCGCCCAGGCGCTGTTCGGCAAGGCGGGCCGGAGCAGCAAGATTTTCGTCGAATGGGACCAGCTCAAGCTGGTGCTGTCGGTGCTGATCCCGGCGGGTCTGTTCGCGCTCGGCATCCAGTTGATCGGGATATACGTCGCAGCCACGGCCTACATCGCGGTATTCATGATCTGGCTCGGCAAGTACGGCTGGATCAAGAGCCTGGTGCTGGGTCTGGCGGTCAGCGCAACGACTTTTCTGATGTTTGAAGTATGGTTCCAAGTTCCGCTATTCAAGGGGGCTTTCAATCCACTGAGTTTTACCGGCTACTAAACAATGGTCTGTGTAGCATGCGCTCGATCCGGGTAGAGGAGCCCTAAGTTGGAAGATATTAACGCCCTGTTTCATGGTTTTTCCGTCGCGCTGACGCCGTTCAACCTGCTGTTGATGTTCATCGGCGTCACTCTCGGCGTGATCATCGGCGTGCTGCCGGGCTTGGGCGGCGCCAACGGCATCGCCATCCTGCTTCCCCTCACGTTCTCGATGCCGCCGACCTCGGCGATCATCATGCTGTCCTGCATTTATTGGGGCGCGCTGTTCGGGGGCGCGATCACGTCGATCCTGTTCAATATTCCGGGCGAGCCCTGGTCGGTTGCGACCACCTTCGACGGTTACCCGATGGCGCAGCAGGGCCGGGCGGGAGAAGCACTGACGGCGGCCTTCACCTCATCCTTCATTGGTGCGTTTTTCGCGGTGGTGATGATCACTTTTCTCGCGCCTCTGGTGGCGAGATTCGCACTGCAATTCGGCCCGCCGGAGTTCTTTTCCGTGTTTTTCCTGACCTTCTGCAGCTTCGTCGGCATGGGCAAGGAACCGCCTTTCAAAATCGTTGCTGCGATGATGCTGGGTTTCGCGCTGGCTGCGGTGGGGATCGACACCGTGACCGGACAACTGCGGCTGATTTTCGGCTGGCATGAACTGATGCGCGGCTTCGACTTCCTGATCGCGGTAATCGGCCTGTTCGGAATCGGCGAAATCCTGCTGTCGATGGAGGAGGGGCTGTCTTTCTCTGGCAAAAGCGCAAAGATCGATCTCAAGATCGTGATCGAAACCTGGAAAAAGCTGCCGAAATACTGGGTGACGTCATTGAGAAGCTGTGTGATTGGCTGCTGGATGGGGATTACCCCGGGCGGGGCCACGCCGGCTTCGTTCATGAGCTACGGCGTGGCCAAACGCATGTCCAGGGACGGCGCCAAGTTTGGCACCGGCCAGCTTGAAGGGGTGGTGGCGCCGGAGACCGCGGCACATGCGGCCGGAACCAGCGCATTGCTGCCGATGATTGCGCTCGGTATTCCCGGTTCGCCCACCGCGGCGGTACTGCTCGGCGGGCTCTTGATCTGGGGCCTGCAGCCGGGGCCGCTGCTGTTCGTGGAACAGAAGGATTTCGTATGGGGCCTGATCGCCAGCATGTATCTCGGCAATATCGCTGGACTCGTCATCGTGCTGACCTGCGTGCCGCTGTTTGCCGCGATCCTGCGCGTGCCATTCTCCATCATCGCGCCGGTCATCATCGTGATCTGTGCGATCGGCGCCTATACCGTGCACAACGCGATGCTCGACATCTGGTTCATGCTGCTGTTCGGCGTGGCCGGTTACGCGTTCAAGAAGCTTTCCTATCCGCTGGCACCGCTCGTTCTGGCGCTGGTGCTGGGCGACCAGGCGGAGAGCGCATTCCGGCAGTCGATGTTGATCTCGCAGGGCGATATGCGCGTCTTCTTCTCCAACTGGCTGGTTGGGAGCATCATGGTCCTGGGGCTTGTCATGCTGTTCTGGCCGGCGGCGTCGAAATTGCTGGCCTCGTTGCGCGCAGCAAAGGTGCAGGCCTAGCAGCCTGTCGGACTTGGATCCATTCGCCGGAACGCGTAGCGTGAATGGATCGCTGTTAATCGACGCTTTAGGAGTTTGTCGGGGCTAAGTCCGACAAACTCCTGCGCTGAAAATTATATTTTCCCGCGTCGTTTCAGACGGCTCAGCGTTTCGGGGGAAAGGTTGAGATAGGCGGCGAGTTCCTTTTTCGGCAAGCGCTCGGCGAGTTCCGGATTCTTGCGCATGAAACGCCGTATCCGTCCCGGCGCATCAAGCAGGTGCAACGTGATGGTGTGGGCCATGACCTCGCTCATCAGTTTCATGATCTCGAATTCGAATTTGTTTTTTACCGAGGGGTGGGATTCCATGAAATTGACCCAGTGCTGCATGGAAAGCCTGGCTGCGCGCACTTTGGTCACGGCGCGGATCGAATAGGGGATCGCAGTCTTGAGGCGCCATGCCGCATAACTCGTGTCGATATCGCTTTCGGCGGCGAAGCGCAGGATCATTTCCTTGCCTTGGGCGTTCGAAACCACGCGCTTGAGGATGCCCCCGATGATGAAATAATGCTCCATCGAGTGATCCCCCTGGTGCTCGAGCGCCTCGCCTTTCGGGTAATCGGCGATGTCGAGCAGCGGCTCGAGTTCACTCCATTGGGCAGCGCTCAGTTGCGTCAGGACGACGTTCTGCCGGAGTTGAACGCGGATGATTTTGGCTTCAGGATGTTGGGCCAGAGCGGTCATGGAAATGGCACCGTAGACAGTTGCCGTGAGAAACTGATAAGTATAACCTAAAAGGCGAAAATCTTGACCGTGGTCAAGAGTGCATGTGCATGCTGCCCCCTATGATACGTATGAGTAAATCACAGCCACATTTAGGTGGCCTGGATCTGCCGTGAATTGAGGAAATTCCGCCCTGTTTATCTTCCACGGTAGATATCCATTGGAAAAACACTTGTTCAATTGACGGCGAGAACGCGAGGCATTTCACCATGACGGATCTCAGCATGACAACCGATACACAATCACAAGAAGTGACCGACGGCTTTCACCTGGTCATCGATGCCCTCAAACTCAACGGCATCGACACGATCTTCGGTCTGCCCGGCATCCC
>CAYIRZ010000180.1:0-6704 GCA_964365845.1 uncultured Streptomycetaceae bacterium | reverse complement strand
TGTATCCGCTCGGCCACCGCCGCCGGCGCAAAGAGGGCGTGCCGCTGCTGATGGAGAAGTTCGAGAAAAACGTCGCGCGGGTTTTCGCGGCAAAGCAGCGCGACAAAATACTGAACGTGTGCCTCGATCAGAAAAAGCTGGAAGCGATGGCGGTCAACGAGTTTGTGGATTTGATGGTAGCTTGAAAGACATTAGCCACAGAGGGCACAGAGGTTTAAAGACTCAAATCAACCCCGGATGCGCACGGAGATTTAAAGACCCATCCTACCCCTGGTTATGTTTTGTTTTTCTCTGTGTCCTCTGTGTACCCCTCAAGGGGGTATTGAAAAGAATCCTCTGTGGCTAAATGCTTTTGTAGGGGGTATCAGAAGTGCGAGTACATTTTCCGCCCCGCCGTCGGCAGCCTGGCGCTGAGGATGCATCCCGCTTCTGAATCGACGATGTAAAGCGTCTTGCGGTCGGGGCCGCCGTAGGCGACGTTGGTCACGACTTCGCTTTTCGGTGAGTTGATGCGGTACTGCGGCTCGCCGCGGTGGTTGAACACCCATACCGCGCCCATGTCGGGATGCGCCACCGCCAGGCCGTCGTCCTCGTCGATCGCCATGCCGTCGGGCCCGCGCCCGCCCGAGAGCTGGATGAACACGCCCATGCGCGACACCGTGCCGTCGGGCAGCAGCGGCAGGCGCCACACCGCATTGGCGCGCGTCACGGCCACATAAAGGATGTTTTCCTTGCCGTTCAGCACCAGCCCGTTCGGGCTCGGGATGTTGTCGGCGATGCATTCGAGCTTACCCGCGACCGTGAGACGATAGACGCGCCCGGTCGGGTCCTGCAGTCCGGTCTGGCCCTGGTCGGTGAAATAAAGATCGCCGTTGCCGGCGAAATGCAAATCGTTGAGCCCCTTGAAGCCTTCGAGATTGCGGCGCGCGATCAGCGGCGCGATCGTGCCGCGCTTCGCATCGAGCAGCATCAGGCCGTTCTTGTGGTCGGCGACGAAAATTCGCCCGTCCTTGTGAATCTTGAGCCCGTTGGGTTCGCCGTCGTACTCGACCACCAGATCAAAGTGTCCTTTGGGGGAAATCCGGAAAATCCGGCCATAGGGAATATCTACAACGTAGAGATTCCCTTCGCGGTCGAATGACGGGCCTTCGAGAAAGCAGCCGCCGGCGGGCGCCGGTCTTCCCGCCGCGATGCGTTCGGCAGACACCTTGGTCCGGCGGAATTTTTTCGGCAGTTCGGCGAAGACTTCGGCTCCTATGGTCAGGGGCGGGGCAAACAAGTTCATGTCAGGGCACCTGTGCGCTGGAAAAGGTCAAATCACGGCCGGGAAATCGGACTTCGCGCGCGGGGCGTTGCGCGCGAGAAAAGCAGCGACGGTTTGAGCGCAGCTCGCGGCATGCGACAGCGGCAGGCCATCGCGGGCATGAGCGAACACCTGCAGTTCGGCGCCGGGAATCAGCGATTGTATTTCGGCTGCGTGCGCTGCCGGGGCGAACGAACCGGCATCCGGGCTCAGCAGCAGCGTCGGCACCCTGATGGCGCCCAGCCGTGCCGTGAGGTCGGCCTCCGCCAGCAGTCCGGCCTGCGCCAATACCGTGGACGCGGAGCACGTCGCGTACTGTTCAAGCAGCCAGTCGTATTGCGCCTGCGGCAGCGTATTGGGATGGAAGCGCTGCGCCATCATTCGTTCCGCCCACGTTCGTTGGCCGTGCTTCCCGATGACGTTGCTCCAGCCGGCCACGTGCTGCAGCATTCCGCCGTGCGCAGCGCAGTTGCTGGCAGTGAGGGAAAGCAAACGGTCGCCGAGCTTCGCGGCGAGGTAGAGGCCCACCGTGCCGCCGAGCGATTCGCCGATGAAGTGAAAGCGGTTGGCGCCCGCCGCCTGAGCGACGTCAAGCACGTCGCCGGCGAATTGTTCCAGCGACCAGTCGTGACCCTGTGCAGGGGAAGTGGATTGGCCGCAGCCGCGCGCGTCGAACACCACCAGCCGGTAATGGGCGCAAAAATGCGGCAGCCATTCGTGCCATATGTGCAGATTTGCGGCAATGCCATGATGGAACACGATCGTCGCCGGATTCGCCACCCACGGCGAGGTCAGATCGTGGACTTCATAATGGAGGCGGCCGCCTTGAGCATTGACGAAGGGCATGGCGCGATTTTGTCATAAAATCGCATTCGTTCGGCACAAACCTGAAAACAAAGCTTGGGAAGATGAACTCCCCTCTCGAAGTCCTGCACCTCTATTCCGGCCACGATTACACGCTGCGCGGCGCGCTGCAAAGCCGCATGGCGCGCGATCCGCAACGGCCGTTCATGCTGTGCGGCGGCCGGACGTGGTCGTGGCGCGAATTTGCCGCGGCCAGCGATGCGGTCGCGCGCGTGCTGGCCGCACGCGGTATCGGCAAGGGCGACCGCGTTGCGGTGATGGCGAATAACAGCGACGGCCATGTGCTGCTGTTATTCGCGGCTGCGCGCCTGGGCGCCATCATGGTGCCGGTCAATCCCGAATTCGGCGTCGAGGAGGCGCGCTATGTGCTGCACCACGCCGGGGTAAGCGCGGTCGCCGCCAGCAGCGATGCGCTCGACGTGGCGCGCGAAGCCTGCCGCGGGCTGGCGGCCGCGCCGTGGTTCGTGCTGCTCGACAGCGGTTGCCGTGAAGTGCCGCTGCTTCATGAGCTGATTGCCGGCGCGCCGGACATCGCGCTTCCCGGCACCGCCGACGCCGACGACACCTGCCTGATCGTCTATACCTCCGGCACCACCGGCTTTCCCAAAGGCGTGATGCACAGCCAGAGAAATTTCGTCACCTGCGGCGAAGCCTTCGTGCAGCGCGTCTGGCTGCAGCATGACGACCGCGTGATGATCGTGTTGCCGCTGTTTCACATCAACGCGTTGTTCTATTCTCTCGCAGGCACTTTGGCGTCCGGGTGCGGCATGTTGATTATAAAGAAATTTTCTGCATCTACTTTTTGGCAGACGGCGGTCGACCACGGCGTTACCGAAGTCAACATCATCGAAGCGATCGGCACTATCCTCATGCACCGGCCGCGTTCCGAGTTCCGACCGCAGCACCGGATTCGCGTGATTTACGGCGTGCGCGAGAGCGTCGCCGATTGTTTTCGCGATGAGTTCGGCATTGCGCATCGCATCGGCGGCTATGGCATGACGGAAATCCCGGGCGTGGCCTGCAATCCGTTCGAGGGGCCGCGGAAACCGGGCAGCATGGGCCCGATCGGCAGGCATCCCGATCCGGCGCGACCGTGGGCGCAGTGTCGCGTGGTGGATGACGACGGGCGCGACGTCGGCGTCGATGCGGTGGGCGAACTGATCGTGAAAACGCCCGTCCTCATGCAGGGCTATTTCCGCGATCCGGAGCAGACCGGGGCGGCGTTTCGCGATGGCTGGTTCCTGACCGGCGACCTGGTGCGGCGCGATGCGGACGGCTATTTCTTTTTTGTTTCGCGCAAGAAGGACATCATCCGCCGCCGTGGCGAGAACATCGCCGGCGCCGAACTCGACCGGGTGGTCGGCGCGCATCCGGCGGTGCACGAAGCGGCGGCGATCCCGGTGCCGGCCGAACTCGGCGAGGACGAGATTCTCGTCGCCGTCGTAGCGAAACCGGGATATGCACCGACGGCACAGGACATCGCGCAATGGTGCCGCGAACGCCTGGCGCCGATGAAAGTGCCACGCTATATATTATTCGTCGATGAACTGCCGCATACGCCGACGCACAAGGTGGCGAAAGCGGTGCTGCGCGCGGACGCCACGCTGCGGGGCCGCGCCGTGGATCTGCAGACGACCACTGCGGCAGCCGGGACGGAAAAGTAGTTTAGAATCACTGGAAAGCGGCAACAGGGGGACTGGATCATCGAACGCAAAGACCTGGGGTTGGCCATCATCGGTTCGGGGCGGATCGGCGTGCTGCGCGCACAACTTGCCGCGGGGCATTCGGCGGTGCGCTTTATCGCCGTATCCGATCAGGATCCGGCCAAGGCGGCCCATCTCGCACAGAAGGTCGGCGCGCAATTCCATTCGGGCGACAACGATGAGATCATCTCCCGGCCCGAGGTGAACGCGGTCATCGTCTCGACCAGCGAGGGCGAGCACGTCGCGCCCATACTGAAAGCGATAGCACTGGGCAAGCCGGTGCTGGTCGAGAAGCCCATCGCGCTCACCCTTGCCGATGCCGACCGCGTCATCCAAGCGATCGGGAAATCCGGCGCGGCCGTGCATGTCGGTTACAGCCGCCGCTACAAGGAGCGTTATCTCATCGCCAAGGAGCAGATCGTGCAGGGCAGGATAGGCAAGCCGGTCGGCGGCGCGGCGCGCGTGTTTAACTCCCGCTCGCAGGGACTGGCCATGTTGAAGCGCAATCGCCATGCGACGCCGGTGGTGGACGCGCTGACCTATTACGTCGATCTCATGAACTGGCTGCTGGGGGGCAATCGCCTCGCCGAAGTCTATGCCCGCGGCCAGACGGGCGTGCTGAAGGCTGCCGGCTACGACGTCGATGACGTGAGCTATGCCATTCTCACCTATGCCGACGGCACGGTCGTCAATCTCGGCGTGAGCTACGCGCTGCCGGAGAAATATCCGGCGCTCGGCCACGCCGCGCGCGTCGAAGTGCTCGGCACCGGCGGCGTGATGATCCTCGACGACGATCACACCGATCAGCTCATGTACAGCGAGAAGGGCGTCCCGCACGTCTATCTGCCCGATCACACCGTCAACATGGTATTCCTGCAAAGCGGCACGCCGGGCGACTGGGCATTGGGCGAGTTCTGGGGGCCGATCGCCAACGAGACGCGGGCCTGGCTCGATCACCTGGCGATGGGCAAACCGTGCGCGCTGGCGACGCCACAGGAAGCGCGCATCAATCTCGAAGCGACGCTGGCCATCGAGCGCTCGATAGCCAGCGGTAAAGCGGTCGTTTTACCGCTGACTTAGACAGGAAAGTGAATTAGTGGAAATCACCGTGATGCCCGAATCACTCATCCATTCGTCTTTCATGCCTTCCACGGCGCGGATCAAGGCCAGGCCGGGGCGATCGAAGGTGAAGCATTGGCCCGCCGTGAGGAAGATATCGCGCGCATCGTTCTCCTGGGTGATCCATACCGTGCCGGCACAGCACATGACGGTGCAGCCAACGGCATTGCGCACCTTCAAGGTTGTTCCCGGCGTGAGCCGCCTGGTGCAGATGTCATCGAGATCCGAGGCCATGCCAGCATTCTAGGAACGCCGGGGCCAGGATAACAGTTGCAGATAAGGAAAATTGTATGCATTACAGTTCTGTTTATGCCAAACTGTAATCACTTGAGCGCGCGGCAACTGTAACTGTGAAGCGCGCCGGAAGTAATCCATCATGGAAGCGCCATGGAAACCGGATCTGCCGCCGTACTCTACGAATCGGTCGCGAGTGATATCTCGTCACTGATCAACTCGGGTACGCTGCTGCCCGGCGACCGCGTGCCTTCGGTGCGGCGCTTGAGCCGCCAGAAGCAGGTGAGCATCTCCACCGTTCTGCTCGCCTACCGTCTCCTCGAAAACCGCGGCGTGATCGAGGCGCGCCCGCAATCGGGCTATTACGTCAGGTCACGCGCCCGTTCGGTCGCCGAACCGGCGGTCACCAATCCTCCAAAGGTCCCAAGCCCGGTCGGTGTGCACGATCTGGTGAGCCGGGTGCTCGCGGCGGGACGTGATCCCCGCATCGTGCAGCTGGGCGCCGCCTACCCAGGGCGTGAGTTGATGCCGGTCACGAAACTTCAGCGCATGCTTGCCGCAACGGCGCGGCGGCGTCCCGAGTCGCTCACCACCTACGCGCTGCCGCCCGGGCACGAGGAACTGCGCCGCCAGGTCGCGCGCCGCACGCTCGATTGGGGCTGCAACCTGGCTGCCGACGATCTGATTGTCACCAACGGCTGCATGGAAGCGCTGAACCTTTGCCTGCGCGCGGTGGCGAAGCCCGGCGCTATCGTGGCGCTTGAATCGCCGACCTATTTCGGACTGTTGCAAATCATCGAGAGCCTGGGCATGAAGGCGCTCGAGATTCCGACTCATCCTCGCGACGGCATTTCGCTCGAAGCGCTCGCGCTGGCGTGCGAGCGCGAGCGGGTGAGCGCGTGTCTCGTGATGTCGAACGTGAGCAATCCGCTCGGCACGGTGATGCCGGACGTCGCCAAGAAGCGGCTGGTGCAGTTCCTCGCCGAGCGTGGCATTCCGCTGATCGAGGACCTGGTGTACGGCGACCTCTATTTCGGGCATGGCGCGCCGCGCGCGGCCAAGTCCTACGACCGGCAGGGCATGGTCATGCTGTGCTCCTCGTTCTCGAAGACGCTCGCGCCGGGTTTCCGCCTGGGCTGGGTCGCACCGGGACGCTACCATGCACAGGTCGAGAGGCTGAAGTACATCAGTTCGGGGGGCACCCCCGAGTTGCTGCAGCTCACGGTCGCTGCATTTCTCGAGAACGGCGGCTATGACCATCAACTGCGGTCGCTGCGCCGCGCATTTGCCGAGCGCATAGAGCGCACCAAGCACGCGGTGAGCGAGCATTTCCCCGAGCGGGCACGCGCGACCAGTCCGGCGGGCGGCTTTGTGCTGTGGGTGGAATTGCCGCCGGGGGTCGATTCGCTCGCACTTTATGAAAGCGCGATGCGCGAGGGCATCAGCATCGCGCCGGGCCCGATGTTTTCCGCCTCGGACCG
>CAYIRZ010000179.1:0-6706 GCA_964365845.1 uncultured Streptomycetaceae bacterium | reverse complement strand
GCATCGGCGCCAAAAAGCTGGAACGCTACGGCCCGGCGTTGCTGGGCCTGTTGCAAGGAGTTTGTCGGGGCTAAGTCCGACAAACTCCTAAAATGAAAAGCACTAAAGAACGGGGCGAAAAACGCCCATGCAAGTGACGTTTGACCCGGTTAGCATAGGGTTTCGACACGTAATGTTTCTTTTAAGCAGCCTGGCGCCGCAGCGTCGATCAACAGCGATTCGTTAACGCTACGCATCCCTGTGAATGGGGCCACGACAGGCTGCTGGCTAGTTGACCTGGGCGCCGGTGTCCTTGACTACTTTTGCCCACTTTGCGCGCTCGGCCGTAAGAAACGCGGCCCACTCCTCGGGTCCGCGGTAGACCACGTCGGTGCCTACTTTGCGGAACTGCTGCTCGAAATCCTTGCTTTTGGCGAGTTTCGCAACTTCGGTATTGAGCCGCGTCACCGCTTCCTTGGGCATGCCTTTCGGACCCAGCAGGCCCAGCCACAAGCTGGCTTCGTAGCCTTTCACGCCGGCCTCGGCGATCGTCGGCACGTTGGGCAACTCGGGGGAGCGTTTGGGCCCGGTCACCCCGAGCGCGCGCAAGCGGCCGTCGTTGATGTTCTGCACGACGCTGGAGATGCCCGGCATGCCGACCATGATCTGCCCGCCGATCAGGTCGGCCCGGGCCTGGCCGCTGCCCTTGTACGGAACATGGTTCATTTTGATGCCGGCCATGTTGGTGAACAAGGCCGTGAACAGGTGCTGGGAACTGCCGTTGCCCGACGAGGCATAATCGATCTGGCCGGGCTTGGCCTTGGCCAGCGCGATCAGGTCTTTCACTGTTTTCACCGGAAGCGAGGGATGGACGACCAGCACGTTGGGCGCATCGCCGAATTCCAGTATCGGCGTAAAGTCGCCGATGGCATCATATTTCAGCGTTTTGTAGAGCGCGGCGCCGATGACATGCGTATTGGAAATCATCAGCAGCGTATAGCCGTCAGCGGGAGACTTGGAGACGATCTCGGCACCTATCGTGCTGCCCGCGCCGGGGCGGTTGTCGACGAGAAACTGCTGCCCAAGACCTTCCGACAACCTGGTCATCAGGAGGCGTCCGGGCACGTCGGCGGCGCCACCGGGTGAAAACGGCACGATGACGCGCACCGGTTTGGTCGGGTAGTTCTGGGCGTGGACAGAGAAAGGGGCTGCCAGCCCAAGACCCAACACACCGGCCCACAGCAAGTTTTTACGCGTAAACAGATTCACTTAAAATCTCCTCTTTGGTTTTTGTGATTTCAACCGGCAATTTGAAATAATAACAGACTCAGCCATGAGAGCCGCGCCACGCCATTTAGTTCCGCCGCCCTCGCGCCGCGGCCACGCCGCATGCTAACATCGCGGCAGAAAATCCAACACATGCCCACGTGAACCCTCTGGTCCAAGCATGCGGTCAAAAAAACTAACCAGTATCGTCGGCTACGCCTCAACAGCGATGATTGTACTCGCCATCGGCTGCGTCCTGTCAGCCGCCGCTGCGTATTGGGTGGCGAATCGGATCGAACACGAGGCCAGGTTGAGATTCGAAAGCACCGTCACCGACGCTCAAGCCGCCATCGAATCGCGTATCCGCGCTTACTCCGACTTCCTGCTCGGGGCCAGGGGACTGTTTATCGCTTCGGATTCCGTCAGCCGGGGCGAGTTCAGGGACTATGTCAACAGTCTTGATCTGAACCGCCGCTACCCGGGGATCGAGGCTGTCCACTACGCGCATCGCATCACTGCCGGGGAGAAGCCGGCCTTTGAAGCGGCCGTGCGCAATGACACCAGCGTCGATCCCCGCGGTTATCCGGACTTTACGGTCAAGCCGGCGGGAGACCGGCCGGAGTATGTTGTCGTGCAATATATCGAGCCGATGGTGGGACAGAAGGCAGCGTTGGGGCTCGATCAGGGCGGCGAAGCAGTGCGTCTTGCCGCACTCGAGCGCACGCGCGATTCAGGCCGGATCACGGCCACCGGAGGCATCGCACTGGGGCTCGATCCGAGCAAGCAGCCGGGGTTCTTGATGCGCCTGCCGGTCTATCGGAAAGGCATGCCGCTTGCCACCGTGGCGCAGCGCCGCGAAGCTTTCACCGGCATGGTGGGCACGGCGTTTATCGTGATCGACCTGATGCGCGGGGTATTAAGCGAGCCCTTCCTGCAAAAAATCCAGGTGCGCATCCACGATGCCGGATTCCTGGACAGTCCGAACGGATTGCAGCCGCCCGCGGCGGAAAACCTGATGTTCGACAGCGATCGCCTGCTCGAAGCGGCGTCCTCGCAACAGGCCTCCAGCGACGGCGGGCTTGCCGGTCTGGCCAGCATGTCAGGCCTGGACATTGGCGGGCGTCGATGGAATATATATTTCAGCGCGCGGCAATGATTTGTCGCCCCGTTCGACCGCTGGCTGCCGTGGATCGCTTTACTTGGCGGGGCCATTATCAGCTTGCTGCTGTTCGGGCTGATACGCTCGCTCGCGGTCGCGAGCGAGCGCGCCGTGGTGCTCGCCGCGAGCATCACCAAGGACCTGCGTCAGAGCGAAGCGAGCCTTGCCGCGGCGCAGCGCATGACGCAAGAACTGATCGAAACGCTGCCGAACCCGATTTACTTCAAGGGCACGGACGGGCGTTATCTCGGCGTCAACAAGGCGTGGGAAAAGTTTTTTGGCGTGTCCAGGGAAGCCTTCCTCGACAAAACGGTGCATGACCTCTACCCCAACAACCCGGAAGTCGCGGATCGTCTGCACGCGGACGATCAGGTGTTGTGGGACCGCCCCGGAACCCAGGTGTACGAGACGCCGATCACGACCCCCGATGGGCAGCGCCATGACACGCTTCACTACAAGGCCACCTTTACACACGCCGACGGCAGCGTCGCGGGATTGATCGGCACCATCATCGACGTCACCGAGCGCAAGGATCTCGAACGCCGTTTCGAGCTGACCTTCGATTACGCGGCGGTCGGAATACTCCACACTTCGTTCGATCGCCGGATCCTGCTCGCCAACCGGAAATTCCTCGACATGACCGGCTACAGCCTGGAGGAACTGCAGCAGCTGCCGCCGGCCGGCCTCGGTGATCCGAGGGATGTCGCCAGCGACGCTGATCTCGAACAACAACTGCTGGAAGGCAAGATTGACACCTACCTGGCGGAGAAACGTTACATCGGCAAGCACGGCAAGGTGATCTGGGCCAGGCGCACCACATCCGTCGCGAGGAGCACGGACGGCACGCCCCAGCACTACATCCGAGTCGTCGAGGATGTGACCGAAACCAAGCTGAACGAAGAACGTTACCGCGCGATGTTCGAAAATGCGGCGGTCGGGATCACGCGTGTCGATCTCAACGGGGTGCTGGTCGATGTCAACCAGAAGTTCTGTGACATGCTCGGCTATGCGCACGACGAGCTTATCGGCAAAGCCATCAAGGACATCACCCATCCCGATGACTACGGCCAGGGAGCCGCTTACCGGGGCGAGGTCACCCAGGGTGTGATGAAGTCGGCCATCGGCGAGAAGCGTTTCATGCGCAAAGACGGCGCGATCATATGGGCGCGGCGGACCATGTCTGTCGCTCGCGATAACGCCGGCAATCCGCAATACGTAATCAGCGTAGTTGAGGACATCAGCCAGCGCAAACAGATGGAGCAGCTGCAGGTCATGGAACACACCGTGACCCGCGTACTGGCCGAGGCCGAAACCCTGGCCGAGGCGATCCCCAATATCATCCAGGCCATCTGCGAAACGATGGGGTGGCACTGCGGCGAGCGCTGGGAGTGGGACAAAGAGAGCGGGCTGCTCCGGTGCATCGAATGCTGGGGGATCGACACGCCCGAAATCCGCGAGTTCCTGGCCAGCAATGCAAACGGTACCACGAAACCGGAATCGGGGTCGGTCCAGGGCCTGGTGCGACGCATTCATAACACTGGCGAGCCGGTCTGGATCGCCGACATCGCGCGGGAACAGAATTTTCAGCGAACCCCGCTGGTGATCAAGGCCGGACTGCACGGCGCCTTCGGTTTCCCCCTGCTGCTCGGAGACGAGGTGCTCGGAGTGATGGAATTCTTCCACCGCGACGTGCGCGAGCCTGACGACATGCTGATCCAGATTGCAGGGTCGATAGGCAGCCAGATCGGCCAGTACATGGTGCGCCAGCAGGCGGAGGAGCGCGTCCGTCATCTCGCGCATTATGATGAGCTCACCGGGTTGCCCAACCGCACCATGTTCAACCAGCAGCTCACCCGCTCGCTCGCCCAGGCGCGGCGCCACGACAAGCCGCTGGCGATCCTGTTCATCGACCTCGACCGCTTCAAGAATATCAACGACACGCTCGGCCACGAAACCGGAGACCGCGTGTTGAAGGAAGTCGCGGACCGGCTGCACGGGTGCCTGCGCGAAAGCGACACCGCCGGACGGCTCGGCGGCGACGAGTTTGTCGTGCTGATCGAGGAATCGCCCCAGCCCGAGCATGTCGCCGCGGTGGCGCAGAAAATCCTCGCCGCCGTCGCCAGGCCGTTCATCCTTGACGCGCAGGAATTCCACCTCACCGCAAGCATCGGCATCAGCACCTATCCTGTCGACGGCGCGGACATACACAGCCTCCTGAAGAACGCGGACATCTCGATGTACCGCGCCAAGGAACAGGGCAAGAACAACTATCAGTTCTACTCGGCGCAGATGAATGTCCATACGCTCGAGCGCCTGGCGCTGGAATCCAATCTGCGCCGCGCCCTGGAACGCAACGAGTTTCTGCTCCATTACCAGCCCAAGATCGATATCGGCAGCGGGCGCATCACCGGCATGGAGGCGCTGGTGCGTTGGCAGCAACCGGCCAGGGGGCTGATCCCGCCGGCGCAGTTCATCCCGCTGGCCGAGGAAACCGGCCTGATCGTGCCGATCGGCGAGTGGGTATTGAAGACCGCCTGCGCCCAGAACAAGTCCTGGCAGGAACACGGGCTGCCGCCGTTGCGCGTCGCGGTGAACCTGTCGGCGCGCCAATTCGGCCACGAAACCCTGTTGCAGGACGTGGCGAGGGTGCTCACCGAGACCGGACTGGATCCGGCCGCGCTGGAGCTCGAGATTACCGAGAGCATGGTGATGCACAATCCGGAGCGCGCGGTGATACTGCTGACTAAACTCAAGGCCATGGGCATTCATCTTTCGATTGATGATTTTGGCACCGGCTACTCGTCGCTGAATTACCTCAAGCGCTTCCCGATAGACAGCGTGAAAATCGATCGCTCGTTCATTCAGGACCTGCCGGGGGACAGCGACGATGCCGCGATTACCCAGGCGATCATCGCGATGGCGCACAGTCTGAGACTCAAAGTAATCGCCGAGGGGGTCGAGACCGAAGAACAGTTAAGCTTCCTGCGCAACCACGGATGTGACGAGATGCAGGGAAACTATTTCAGCAAGCCGCTGCCGGAAAACGAGTTTCCCGCCTGCTGCAGGACAGTACTGCTGCCGGCGAAGCGCGCTCGCTAGCAGCCTGTCGGACTTGGCTCCATTCGCCGGAACGCGTAGCGTTAATGGATCGCCGTTAACCGATGCTTTGGCGACAGGCTGCTTAATCCATGCTGACGATCCGCAACCTGAACAAATCTTATGCCGGGGCGCGCAACCGCACCGTGCTGCGCGACATCGATCTCGATCTTGCGCGCGGCGAATATGTCTCCATCATGGGTGAATCGGGCGTCGGCAAGTCCACGCTGCTCAATCTGATCGCCGGTCTTGACATGCCGGACGGCGGCAGCATCGTGCTCGACGGTACCGAACTCACTGTATTGGACGACGAAGCGCGCACGCTGCTGCGGCGCGACCACATGGGCTTCGTCTTCCAGGCTTTTCATTTGCTGCCGCACCTCACGGTCGCGCAAAACGTGGCTCTGCCGCTGGTTCTGGGCGGCAGCGCGCCGGCCCAATGTTCGCAGCGGACGCTGGAAATGCTGGATGCGGTCGGTATCGCGACGCTTGCTTCCAGCCGTCCCCGCGAACTGTCGGGCGGAGAAATGCAGCGCGTGGCGATTGCGCGTGCGCTGGTGCATCGCCCCCGGCTGGTGCTTGCCGACGAGCCCACCGGCAATCTCGATCCCGACAGCGCGCGCCAGATACTGCGGGTCCTGCGCGATCAAATCACGCTCAACGCCGGCGCCGGCATTCTGGTCACCCACTCCTCGGCCGCCGCCGCCACCACCGATCGCGTCTACCTGCTTGCCGCGGACGGACTGCGGCCCCGCGCGGAGCGTTGATGCAGGCCGCGGCGCTGGCAGCCGTATTCAACGCCGTGTCCGGCGGCACGCTGCGCGACGACCCGGGACGTTCCGTCCTCGCGCTCCTCGGCATTGCCCTCGGCGTGGCGCTGGGCGTGGCGGTCCATCTGGTCAATGCCAGCGCGCTCGACGAATTCAGCCTTGCGGTCCACAGCCTTGCCGGCGAAGCCGATCTTGTGATCCGCGGGCCGCGCGCCGGTTTCGCCGAAGATCTGTATCCCGAAGTGGCGCGCCTGTCGCAAGTGCAGACAGCGAGTCCGGCGCTCGAAGTCGAAGTGGCGCTTGCCGGCCGCCGCGACACGCTCAAGATCGTGGGCCTCGATCCATTCCGGGCGGCCGGGGTGCAACCCGCGTTGCTGGCGGGCATGGAAGGAAAAATTCTCGATCTTTTCAGCCCGGATGCCCTGCTGCTGAGCCG
>CAYIRZ010000178.1:0-6716 GCA_964365845.1 uncultured Streptomycetaceae bacterium | reverse complement strand
CCGCGAGGGCCGTTCGCAGAACCTGCCCTGGTACCAGGAGTTCAAGAAGGTCGATCCGGGTGACGTGTCCTGGGGTGACGTGCTCAAGATGAATCCGGCCGATGGCGCGAAGCTGGGTGTGAAGACTGGTGACACCGTCAGGGTCTCCTCGGTGGCAGGCTCGATTGTTACCAGGCTCAAGCTCTGGGAAGGCGTGCGACCCGGAACGGTCGCGAAGTGCTACGGCCAGGGACACTGGGCGTACGGCCGCATCGCCGCGCGGGACTACGCCAAGGCGCAGCCGAACGGCGGCAACAACAACGATATCCTGGTCGACGACTACGACCGTTTGAGCGGCGCCACGGCGCGCAATGGCGGTTTCACGGGCGTCAAGGTCCAGAAAGTCTGATTACCGAATACTCGAACTGAAGGAGAATCCAGATGCCTAGGTATGGAATGGTCATCAACCTGCAGAAATGCGTAGGTTGCGGATGCTGCACGCTGGCTTGCAAGGCTGAGAATAACACCCGCACCCGCGCCAAAGGCCAGAGCCACAACTGGGCCGACCTGGTCATGAAGACCGAGGGAATCTTTCCGAATGCGATGCATTGGGTGATGCCGGTGCTTTGCAACCACTGCACGGACGCGCCCTGCGTCGCGGCCTGCCCGGTCACGCCGAAGGCGATGTTCAAGACGCCGGAAGGCATCACGATGCACAACGACGAATTGTGCATTGGCTGCCGGGCC
The DNA here is from genome assembly GCA_964365845.1 of uncultured Streptomycetaceae bacterium. Lineage (GTDB taxonomy): Bacteria > Pseudomonadota > Gammaproteobacteria > Burkholderiales > SG8-41 > CAKKQX01. Next base: position 5,990 of record CAYIRZ010000178.1, on the reverse strand, counting down.
TGCCAGAATGCCTGTCCGTACAGCCATGCCGAACTCGACGACAGCAGCCTCGCCGGCGAGACCTACAGCGTGATCAGTTTCAATCCCCACGGCAGCGATCCCCAGCCCCAGTGGAGCGACAAGTCGGCGATGATCCCGGGGTGCACGGCGTCGGGAGCCGAAACCGCCAAGGGAGCAGGGGCAGCGATCCCCGCGCTGAATCAGTTCGTGGCGGGAGACGTGGATGCGATCCGGAAAGCGGGCGTGGTGGAGAAATGCACGTTCTGCTATCACCGCACCAGCAACGGCCTGCAGCCGGCGTGCGTCGAGATTTGCCCAGCCAAAGCGCGCATCTTCGGGGATCAGGATGATCCGAATTCCGAGATCGCCAAAGTACTGAAGGCAGAGAAGTCGTTCCGCCTCCAGGAGGACAAGGGAACCAGGCCAAACGTGCATTACATTCGCAAGTACAGCGCCAGAGCCTGATCTCCCGGGCGCGGGTATAAACTTGGGGCGGTTCATCGCCCCTTTTTCATTTCAGGAGTCCGGATGCCGCAATACGATCAGGAGCAAGGAACCGCCCGGGAAAATCTGTGCCGCTTTCTGGCGGCATGCTATTACCAGCCGGGCCCGGAATTCGCGGAAGAGAAGGTCTTCGATTCGATGCTCGACGCCGCGGCCCGGATCAACCCCGATCTCGCGGCGCACGCACGCCGTCTGGGCGAGGCATTCTCTGCGGAAGGACCCGACAGCCTGCTGGTCGATTACACGCGACTTTTCCTCGGTCCCGCCCATATCATCGCCAAGCCCTACGGATCGGTCTGGCTGGACGGCGAGAAAACCCTCATGCGGGACTCGACGATGGCGGTCCAGGCGCTTTACGCGGAGGGCGATTTCGAGATGGACGAGGATTTTCGCGAACTGCCCGATCACATTGCGGCCGAGCTGGAGTTTCTCTATCTGCTCATTTACCGCGAAAACGAGGCGCAGCGCAACGGCGAACCGGAAACACTGAAGGCGATAAGCGGTCTCAAAAAGCGCTTTCTCGGCGACCACCTCGGACTGTGGATCGGGCCGTTCACGGCGGCCGTCAGGGACGGCGCCCGTAGTGTTTTTTACCGCGAGCTTGCCGAGCTCACCGACCGTTTCGTGAAGATGGAAGCAAGCGGAGACGAGGCTTCATGATTTTCGGGCGAAGTGCAACCGGACTGTCGGGACCGGCCAGGCCGGTTCAGGATGAATGAGCGCGGCGCCGGCCGCGCGAACTGCTAGAATAAAATCCTTTCCCGATCGGATCGAAAGAAATGAAGATATTCGGGTTCGCCGGGTATTCCGGCAGCGGCAAGACGACGCTGATCGAACAGTTGATCCCGCTGTTCACTCAGCGCGGGCTCAAGGTGTCGCTGATCAAGCACGCGCATCACACCTTCGATGTCGATACGCCGGGCAAGGATTCGTACCGCCACCGCCAGGCCGGCTGCACCGAGATACTGGTCACTTCCTCGCGGCGCTGGGTGCTGATGCACGAGCTGCGCGGCGCGCCGGAACCGGGGCTGGCGGAGCACATCAACCACATCTCGCCGTGTGATCTGCTGCTGGTCGAGGGCTTCAAGTACGAGCACATCCCCAAACTGGAAATCCACCGCGCCGAAGTGGGCGAGCCGCTGCTGCATCCGCACGATCCTAACATCGTCGCCATCGCCAGCGACGAACAATTGGAGACGAGGCTGCCGCAGTTCAATCTCAACGATCCCGGGAAGATTGCGGATTTCGTGCTCAAGCATGTTGGGCTGGGGTGATAGATACTTAAGCCACAGAGGTCACAGAGGCCGCAGAGAAAAGCACAAATTTGGTTTTGTGCCTGTTCGGGCGCATAATTAACACCATGATTACAGTGCTTTATTTTGCTCGCCTGCGCGAAGCGCTGGGCACCGGTTCGGAGCGGCTTGCCTTGCCGCCCGCGGTCGGCAATCTCGATGGATTGCGTTCGCTGCTGATGGCGCGCGGCGGCGCCTGGGCGGAGGAACTGGCGCCGGGCAGGCAAATCCGCGTCGCGGTCAATCAGGACATGGCGGCGGGCGACACGCCCATCGCCGAAGGCGACGAGATCGCGTTCTTCCCGCCGGTGACCGGCGGGTAAAAAAACAGGCAAGCATTTAGCCACAGAGAACACAGAGAACACAGAGGAAGAACAAAATGCCAATATCGCCCAGGTACGGGGATTTCAATCTCTGTGTCCTCTGTGTCCTCTGTGTCCTCTGTGTCCTTTGTGTCCTTTGTGGCAAGTGGTCTTGAATAGCGCGTAGGTCGGCAATCCTTTGCCGACGATGAGTGGCGGCGGCATGGGAATGCCGCCCTATGGTTGAGCAGGATTTGTTTGGATCGGAATATGACTGTCCGCGTACAAACCGAAGACTTCGATATCAGCGCCGAGATTGCAGCGCTGCGCCGCGGCAATCCCAGGATCGGCGCGGTGGCGAGCTTCATCGGCGTGGTGCGCGACATCAACGACGGCGACGCGGTGGCCGAGCTGACGCTCGAGCATTATCCGGGCATGACCGAGAAATCGATCGAAGACATCATAGTCCAGGCGCGCTCGCGCTGGAACATGCTCGATGCGCTGGTGATCCACCGCGTGGGGACGCTCAAGCCGCTCGATCAGATCGTGCTGGTGATCGTCACCGGCGAACACCGCGGCGATGCTTTCGCCGCGTGCGAGTTCATCATGGATTATCTCAAGACCCGCGCGCCGTTCTGGAAAAAAGAGAAAACCGGCACCGGTGCGCGCTGGGTCGATGCGCGCGAGTCCGACGACATCTCGGCCGAGCGCTGGCGTTTAAAAGGCTGAATTAACCGCCGATAAACGCGGATAAATTCAAGAGTAAAAAATCTTTTTGGAAAAAGAAGCGCTGGCAACACGATAAACCATGAGGGCATCGGGATAACAAGTTTTCTTTGTACCCGGTTTTTACAAGCAATAGATTTTCATCGGCGTACCCGTCAAGCGGGTATTGAGAAGAATTTATCGGCGTCCATCGGCGGTTAATTGCTGTTTGACCTTAGGGGGGAATTTGAGCGCAACCGGATTTGTCGCGGTAGGGGTGGGTGCGGCGCTCGGCGCATGGCTGCGCTGGTGGCTGGACATCCTGCTCAACCCGCTGTTTCCGACCGTGCCCATGGGCACGCTTGCCGCCAATCTGATAGGCGGCTATCTGATCGGCATGGCGGTCGAGTATACCCAGCACGCGGGGCTGCCGCCGGAAGCGCGGCTGTTCATCATCACCGGCCTGCTGGGCGGGCTCACCACGTTTTCCACGTTTTCCGCCGAGGCAGTGACCCTGCTGGCGCGCACCCAATACGCCTGGGCCGCGGTGCTGATCGGCTCCCACCTGCTGGGCTCCATTTTCGCCACCGTGCTGGGCATCATGACCATCAAGGCATTGCAACTCTATTGAGCTTTTCTTAACTGCGTGACACGCTCAATCCCTCACCCCCGACCCCTCTCCCGCGAGGAGAGGGGAGATTCGAGACGTAAATGAAGGTCATTCATTTACGTAAATCTCAATAGGAACCCCTATGAAACGCGTCTGCCTGAAGTTTTACGCCACCGAATCCCAGAAGCACAACGGCAAGCTGCTCTACGAATGGCTGCTGGAGCGCGCGAAGAAACTTGGCGTGCCGGGCGGCACCGCGCTGCGCGCGGTCGCGGGCTACGGGCGGCACCGCGTGCTGCATGAACAGGCTTTTTTTGAGCTGGCCGGCGACATGCCGGTGGAAATCGAGTTCGTCGCCGACGAGCAACAGGCCGGGGAACTGATCGCGCTGCTGCAAGCGGAAAAGCTGCACTTGTTTTACATCAAGATGCCGGTCGAAACCGGCGTAGTCGGCGAGGATTGAACCCGCAGATTCGTTGTATTATTCCTTTTCCTGAGTGACGACCACGCGGCTGACGAAGGTAATGCTGGGGAAAGTACGGTTCAGGCTCTTGCTGTGGAAGTTGGCCATCGCCATACCGTCATCGAACCGGATCACATCGCCTTTCTTCACGGCCACGGTAGAGGCGGCGAGCCACAGGTTTTTCTTGTTCTGCGTCACCTCGAGGTAGGTGTATTGGAGAATCACATGGAAATTAAATTCGTGGGGAAACCTCAGCTTCTGGCTCAATTCGCGGAGGCGGCAAGGCGTTCGGTGCGGGTGATGGCGACAGTCAGTTCGTGATGCTCCTGCGATCCGGTTTCAAGCCTCGCGAGCAGCGGACGCCAGAAGCGCAAGGTTTCCTCGTAATCGCCCTGCTCGTAGGCAGCGCTGCCCGCCATCTCGAGCGCCTTGGGATGATCGGCGTCAAGCGCCAGCGCACGGTCGATGAGTTCGCGCGGCTTGCCTGAGAGCTTGCCCCCCTGCGCCATGCCAAGCGCATCGGCGTATTCGCACCACACCGCCGGATCCCTGGCAACCTTGGATGGCAGGGCGAGCGCTTTTTCATAGGCTTGCGCCGCCTCCGGGAAGCGCTCGAGTTCGGCCTGCATCCTGGCGAACATGACCCACGACCGGGCATCGCCCGGCTGCTGCTCGAGGTGGGCACGCAATTTTCCCGCATAGGCATCGATTTCTGCGGGGCTTTTCAGTGCGGCTGGCGGCTTGGCCTGCGCGTCGGCACGCTGTGCGTCCGGACTGTCAACGCTCAGGAAGATCGCCGCTGCAAACACGGAAAAGATCAGCGCCGTTGCCAACACCGGCATGCGCGAAGGGCGTGACGGCGGGTTATTTAGCTGCGGCACGGCGTAAGCCGCGTTATTTCTTCTTCTTTGCTTCGACCACGTCCCCGAAGGTGTTTTGCACCAGCGGCTTGGCGTCAACCTGCGGCACGTGGCAGGCCGTGCATTGATAGCGCGCCGCGGATACCGCTAGCAGCATTTTGCCGTCACGGTCCTTGAAATGGCTGTCGGCTATTTTCGGCGCTTTTACGTTTTTGTAGTTTTCGGGTCCGTGGCAGGACAGGCACGGGTTGTTCTGCAGCGTCACTTCTTCGAAACCTTCGATCGAGTGCGGTATCACCGGCGGCTGCGTGCTGAAGGTACGCGCAACGGGCTTCTGGCTGCCGGGCGACTTGCCCGTGTAGGGCCGGTCCCGCGGTGCCTGGTCGGTCGCGGCGGCGTCAGCGCCGCGCAGCGTCTGCACGCGGGATGTGTCCTGCTGCGCGAGTGCTGGCTGCGACAATATCAGACCGAGTGTGGCGAGAAGAATCGTGACGGACTTGTTCATGAGCGGCTCCTTGGCGTGAGGACAGTTGAACGGGCGTTGCGGTGGCGCGCGCTGCGTGCAGTTCGCTGCCGGCCTTCGACTCGCTGCGATTGCTGAAGCGGGAGCCGAAGGCAAAAACGTCCTTGGAACAGACGTCGATGCAGCGGCCACAGTTGGTGCAATTCGGCGACAGGATCACGGGGCCGATGCCGTGGTCCGCGCCTTTGAGCGCCGGCTTGATCACCAGCGGCTCCGGACAAACCGCGTAACAGTCGGCGCAATCGTTGCATTGTTCGCGCCGCACCGCCGACACGCGCAGCGGGCTGAATTTGCCGATAATGCTGTAGAACGCGCCGACCGGGCACAAATGCCCGCACCACGCGCGCTCGGCGACGAACAGATCGAGTAAAAACACAGTGACGATAATGAGCCAGCCCGCACCGATGCCGAAGATGATGCCACGATGGAGCATCGAGACCGGGTTCACCAGTTCCCAGGCTATGGTGCCGGTGATCAAAGCGAGCGCCAGCGTCATCGCCAGAATCCAGTAGCGTGTGGCGTGCGACAGCCGCGCACCGCCGCGCACGCCGAGCCGCGCACGCAGCCAATGCGCCGCGTCGGTCACCACGTTGACCGGGCATACCCACGCACAGTAGGCGCGGCCGCCGACCACGAAATATGCGATCAGAATAATTGCCGCGCCGATCAGCGCATCGCGCTCGGGGCGATGTCCGGCGATGAACGACTGCAGCAGCAGGTACGGGTCCGCG
>CAYIRZ010000177.1:0-6736 GCA_964365845.1 uncultured Streptomycetaceae bacterium | reverse complement strand
AGTACGGCGGGCCCACCGAGATCTTGCCCAGCCCCAGCGCATCGAGCACCAGCGGGTAGAGCGTGCCGAGCATTACGGCGCCGGTAGCCGCCATCAGCAGGACGTTGTTGGTGAGCAGCGCCGACTCGCGCGATATGAGGTCGAAACTGCCGCCCAGGCCGATGCGGGAGGTGCGCCAGGCGAACAGCGCGAGAGAGCTGCCGATCACCACGGCGAGAAAAATCAGGATGAATATGCCGCGCCTGGGGTCGGTGGCGAACGCATGCACCGAGGTCAGCACTCCCGAGCGCACCAGGAAGGTGCCGAGCAGGCTCAAGGAGAAGGCGAGGATCGCGAGCAGCACCGTCCAGCTGCGGAAAGTGCCGCGCTTTTCGGTCACCGCCAACGAATGGATGAGCGCCGTGCCCACCAGCCACGGCATGAAGGAGGCGTTTTCCACCGGGTCCCAGAACCACCATCCGCCCCATCCCAGTTCGTAGTAGGCCCAGAAACTGCCCAGCGCGATGCCGAGCGTGAGAAACATCCATGCCACCGTGGTCCACGGGCGCGACCAGCGCGCCCATGCGGCGTCGAGCTTGCCGGAGAGCAGCGCGGCGATGGCAAATGCAAACGCCACCGAGAATCCGACATAGCCCATATAGAGCAACGGCGGGTGCATGACCATTCCCGCGTCCTGCAGCAGCGGATTCAAGTCGCGCCCGTCCGCGGGTACGGGAAACAGGCGGTCGAACGGGTTCGAGGTGAACAGCATGAACGCGAGAAATCCGACGCTCACCAGCCCCATGACTCCCAGCACTCGCGCCACCATGTCCTCGGGAAGCTGGCGGCTGAACACCGTCACCGCCACCATCCATATCGTGAGCACCAGCGTCCACAACAGCAGCGAGCCTTCGTGGGAGCCCCAGGTCGCGGCGAAGCGATAGTGCGGCGGCAGCAGGGAGTTGGAATTGGTGGCGACGTTGAGCACCGAGAAGTCGTTGGCGAGGAAAGAGTACGCGAGGCAGCCGAAAGCGATTGCGACAAATACGAACTGTCCTTGCGCCGCGGGACGCGTCACGCTCATCCAGACCGCGTTGCCGCGCGCCGCGCCGACGAGCCCGGCCACGCCCTGCGTAACGGCGAGGGTGAGGGCGAGCGCCAAGGCCAACTGACCGATTTCGGGTACCATCAGCGTTTCCCTCCCGGCGACGCGTCGGCGGCCAGCGTTTGGGTTGCGATCGGCTTGGCGGCACGTGCTTGCTTGAGTGCTTCGGCCGCCTCCGGCGGCATGTAATTCTCATCGTGCTTGGCGAGCACCTCGCTCGCCTGGAATACGCCATCCGCCGACAGGCGCCCCTGGGTCACGACGCCCTTGCCTTCACGGAACAGATCCGGCAGGAGCCCGCGATAGACCACCTGAATGTTCTTGGCGGTATCGGTAACCACGAACTGCACGGTGACGCCATCCGGCTGGCGCTTGACGCTGCCCGGCTCGACCAGCCCCCCGATACGGAAAGAGCGCCCCTGAGGCGCCTCGTTTGCCGCCACCTGCGAAGGCGTGAAGAAAAACACCAGGTTTTGCTGGAACGCACTCAAAACCAGGGTCGCTGCGATGCCCAGTGCGGCAACGCCGACCGCGATCATCGCGAACCGCTTGTGTCTGGGTTTCATTGCGTCACCTGATTCGCGCTGCCGCGGATGCGGCCCAGAAGCTCGAGCGTTTTGCGTTTTCTGAGGATCAGCAGCGCGATCTCGGCGGCCATCAGTCCAAGCGTCACGCCATAGGAGCCCCATACATAGAGCGAGTAACCGCCCATCGCCAGAAAATCGTTCCAGCTTGCCCAGTTCATTTCAGTGTCCTCATATATTGCGCGACCCAGTCGCTGCGGCGCTCGCGCTCGAGGATGATGGACCTCACGCGCAGCAAAGCGGCAGCGAAGCTGTACATCCAGAACCCGAGCGCCATCACGATCATGCCGGCAAACATGATTGCCGCCATGGTGGGCGCGCTCTTCATGCTTACCGACGAACCCTGATGCAGGGTATTCCACCACTGTACCGAGAAATAAATGATCGGGATGTTGACCACGCCGGTGAGCGCGAGCACGGCGCCGGCCTTGTCCGCCCGGCGCGGATCATCGATTGCCGCCTGCAGCGCCATGAAGCCGAAATACAGGAACAGCAGGATCAGTTCCGAGGTGAGCCGCGCGTCCCATACCCACCAGGTGCCCCATGTCGGCTTGCCCCACAGTGCTCCGGTCCACAGCGCAATGAAGGTCATCAGCGCGCCGCTTGGGGCCAGCGCGCTGGCCCACATGCCGGACAGGCGCGTATTGAACACCAGCCCCGCGCCCGCCCAGAATGCCATCACCACATAGATGAACATCGACATCCATGCGGCCGGCACGTGGATGAAAATGATGCGATAAGCCTCGCCCTGCTGGGCGTCGGTCGGGGCCACAAAGAAACTGATATATAGGCCTATCACGCACAGCAGCGCCGCCGCGCCCCCGAACCAGGGGGTGAGCTTTGTTGCGAGCGGGAAAAAGGTTTGGGGCGAGGAGTATTTGAACCAGTTGATATTCACGCTTTTCCAGTTGCGCCCCGGCATTGTTTTTTCAGAAGAAATTGACATTATCCGCAATAGGGCCCTAACCCATAACTATACAGGGTTCGGCAATTCAATTGAAATCTGGTTCCTTAGAGCCCGTAACATAATGAAACGCACACGTGTTTCATTATGTTACGGGCTCTTACTACTCGGCCGATATGCGCAGCGCGGCAGCGATTGCCCACGGCGCGAATACCGCCGCGACCACCAGAAATGCGCCCAGAACCAGGAAGTGCCCTTGTGCACTCAACCCCGCCGATGCGATATCGACGGTTCCGGCGCCGATGATCAGCACCGGCACGTAAAGCGGTAACACCAGCAGCGAAAGCAAAATTCCACCTCCCCGTAATCCGAGCGTAAGGGCCGCCCCGATTGCGCCGATCAGGCTCAATACCGGGGTTCCGAGCAGCAAGGATAGCGTTAACACCCATAGCAATGATTGATGTAAATCAAACTGCAGTGCCAGAACCGGAGCGATCAGCACCAGCGGCAGACCCGAGACGAGCCAGTGTGCGGTGACCTTTGCCACGACGATCACTCCCAGCGGGGTTGCGCCGAGCAGCATTTGCTCCAGCGTACCGTCGGCGTGATCTTCCGAGAACATGCGGGTCAGCGAAAGCATCGAAGCGAGCAGGGCGGCGACCCAGATCACGCCCGGCGCGATGTCGCGCAGCAGGTTGGGCTCGGGGCCCAGGCCCAGCGGAAACAGGCTCACCACGATGACAAAGAACAGCAGGGCGGTAAGCACGTCGGCGCGGCGCCGCATCGCGAGCAGCAGATCCCGGTTAATCACGCAACGCAGCGCTGTCAGCATGTCAGATTGTCCGCGAGTTGAGATCGATGGTGACCATGGTTGCGGTTGCGATCCGCGCTTCCTGGTGCGTGGTGAGCACGACCGTGGCGCCGCGTGCGACGTGCTCTGCAATCAGCGTCTGCATGTAGTCAATCGCAGCCGCGTCGAGCGCGGTGAACGGCTCGTCAAGAATCCACAGCGGCAGCTTTTCGCTCAGGATCAGGCGCGCCAGCGACACCCGGCGACGTTGTCCTTGGGACAGCACTTTCGCCGGCAGCGCTTCGCACTCGGCCAGCCCGAAGCACCGCAGCGCGGCGCAGGCCTGCTCATGGTCGATTTTCATTCCCGCCAGCGTGCATGACACGATCAGATTTTCCGTGGCGGTCAGCCCGTCCTTTACGGCATTCGAGTGTCCGAGATAGACGATTTCTTTCCAGTATTCCTCGCGCAGGGAACCGATGTTGCTGTCCCGCCAGCGCACTTCTCCCCGCGTGGGAGAGAGCAGTCCGCACAGGATGCGCAGCAAGCTGGTTTTGCCGCTGCCGTTGGTCCCGGCAACGCGCAGCAGTTCGCCGGCGCCCAACGTGAAACTGAGGTCGCTGAACAGCGTGCGGTCACCGCGTACACATTCAAGATTAGCTGCTTCGAGCATAGCGTTCACATCTCTCTGGAAAAACGGGGCGCCGGCGCCCCGTCATTTGTTTGTTGCGCTCAGCGCCTGGCGCATGAATTGCGCCGCCCATCGGGCCGCGTCCTGGGTTGCGAGTTTTTCTTCTTCGCGCGGGTCGTTGCGGAAATCGAAGGCGCGGCGTGCATGGGGATACATTCTGATCTCCACCGGCACCCCGCGCTTGAGCAGCGCGTAAAACGCGCGCCGTATTCCCATGCGGCGCACTTCAAATTCCTCTTCGCCGACAATGAACAGCGCCGGGACATTAATGCGGTCGATCTCGGGGGCATAACGATATACCTGCCACGGCTCGGGGGCATTGGGGTTCACCATGTGTCCGTAATAGGTGACGATGCAAGCCACTTCCGTGCGCCGCGCCGCGAGCAGGATCGCGTGGTAGCCGCCGCGCGAGACGCCGACCACGCACACCCTGGCCGCATTCACTTCGCGCACCGTCTTGAGGAAATCCAGCCCGAGTTCGACATCTTTTTCAGTCGCCGGGTCGTGCGTTTCGGGCCATGAAGGGATGAATCGCGGGGAGTGGTAATCCGGCGCCAGCACCGCAAAGCCGTAATCGACGATGCGCCGCACCTGTGCGTCCGTCGTATCGTCCCAGCCCCGGCGCCCGTGCACGAACAGTACCGCGGGATGCGGGCCGGTGCCGGGCGGCAGGTAGAGCTTGGCGTCTACCGTGACATCGGCATTGCGGTAACTGACGCTGCGCACGGAAACCTCGGCGGCGTATGCGCTGGCAGCGGCAAAGGCGGCGAGCCCGGTCCCGATGAGCAGGCAGCGCCACGAGAATTTTCTGGTCGCGGCAGCCATGCCGACGGCAAGACCGCGATATTTGGTGATCGTCTGCGATAACAATTTATGCTCCAGGCATTGCTTGGGAACCGGCGCGTGTTTCATACGGCTGAGCGGACCGGGCTGCGTCGCGGAACATGGCCTCAGCCTCGCGCCGCACCTGCACCGCTTCACTGTCGGGCACTGTGACGTCATCCCAATGTACCACGCTGGCGCGCGCAATAGCGTGCTTTAACCTGACGCCGTGCGCAAGTCCGATCGGCAGCCCGCCGCAGGCCAGCGACTCCCGTGCCGGCATGAGCCGGCCGTAAACCGTGTAGCCGCCTTCGCCGTCCAGCGTTTCGCCGGTCCTGAGGTCGCGCTTGGCGACAGCCACCACATCGCCGCGAAAGCCGGTGGCGCAACCGGTGGCTTCGTGCCGCAGTCCTGCGGAGGCGACGCTGATGCCCAGTTCCAGTCCGATCAGATGATAGGGCTTATACATTGCCGAATAATTTCCGCTGTCGTCGGTGACGAGCCCGTATTCGCTGAAGCAGCGCCGCACGTACTCGCTGTCAGCCGCAAAGGTCACGTAGACGCCCCAGCGCAGATCGCGGAACACCGGACGGCCGTCGCGTTCCAGGCTGGACACGACTTCGACCTGTCCCGAGTGGTGCAACTGACCGCCAGCGGAGGCGGGTTTGAGCACGCGCGGCAGATCGTCGACGCCGCAGGGCGGAAACGCGAGCCCGTCCGGCGCGGGCGTGAGTCCGGTGGCATTGGCCACCGCCGCCATCTCGATCGCCGATTTGGTGCCGTCGAGAAAGGAATTGAACATCTGGGCGTTGTAATCTCCCCGCGCCACCTGCTCCGGCGTGAACCCGTAGTATTCCCAGACCGTATGCGGTGTTGAGTCGTGATACGCGGGGAGATATTTGGTGCCTTTGCCGGCGGCGACGACTTCGAAGCCCGCGGCGCGCGCCCAGTCGACCATTTCGCAGATCAGCGCCGGCTGGTCGCCGTAGGCCAGCGAGTAGACGACGCCGGCCTGCGCGGCGCGGCGCGCGAGCAGGGGGCCGGCGAGCGCATCGGCCTCGACGTTGACCATGATGATGTGTTTGCCGTGCTCGCAACAGGCGAGCGCATGGCGGATGCCGGCGGCGGGGCTGCCGGTGGCGTCGATTACGATCTCGATCGCATCGGATGCGATCACCGCCGGCGCGTCGTCGGTAACAAATGTCGTGCCCGATCTGCGCGCCGCATCAAGCGAGGACGCAGCATACTGGTCAGCCGGCCAGCCGACGCGTTGCAGGCTGTCACGCGCGCACTGCGGCGCCAGGTCGCACACCGCAACGAGATGCATGCCGGGGGTGCGCCGCACCTGCGACAGGAACATCGAGCCGAATTTGCCGGCGCCGATCAGCGCCACGCGCAGCGGCTTGTGTTGCTGCGCGCGCGCGGCAAGCAGGTTGTGCAGGTTCATGGCGAGGCGAGCCGTCCGGAAAACGTTAACCTACCACAGGAATACGCCGTTATCGACTCAAAGATGCCGGTCCGAATCCGGGCTTGCGGTGGTTTCCACATTGACCCCCGCTTCTAAATTTGTATTGCTTGATATAGATCAAACTTCGTATTTATGAGGTGATCTATTCTCCTATGGCGGTGCGCTTAGAGGAAAATAGAAAGAAGCACGGCTGAGCGTTAATGCTTTTTATCGTTCGACACGGAGGATGAAAATGTTACGAGTTATCCTGGCATTATTCCTGGTTGCCGGTGTTTCGGTTGCGTCGTGGGCGGAGGAAATCACTTATCGCAAACACATCCGGCCGTTGTGGGAGCAGAAATGCGCTTTTTGTCATGGTGCGAGTGCGCCTTATCTGGGCGAATACGACGAGGA
>CAYIRZ010000176.1:0-6753 GCA_964365845.1 uncultured Streptomycetaceae bacterium | reverse complement strand
AGAGCCTGTCTCAATAATATCCGCGCGATGCGTTGTGGCCAAAACGGGATGGCTGTTAGGAGCGGCGCGCGGCCAATATCGCGAATATTGGCAAGCGACGGGACAACGCAGACGCCTGTTTTGGCCGCAACCCGAAGGGACGGGGCAATCTGGGCGCATTTCGTTGTCGCGAGCCCTTGCAATATTCGCGATATTGCTGCGGACTCTGCTCCTAAAACTGCATCCCACATTGTCTCCGTCGCACGCGTGGATATTATTGAGACAGGCTCTAAGCCCTGTCGGACTTGGCCCCATCATCGCGTTCCGTTCCTTGGTGCTTTTCATTTTAGGAGTTTGTCGGGGCAAGTCCGGCAAACTCCTGGGTATAATAGGGGCACTGCGACGCCTTCCAGGACATCCATCAATCAAGCAAAACGAGGAGGAACACAAAAATGTCTTTCCACAAACCCGCATTGATTTCACTGATCTCGGTTGCGCTGTCCGCGCCGGCATGGGCTGCCAGTCCTTCGACAGGCTCAGGACAGGCGTACCCGACCAAGCCAATCCGCATGCTGGTCGGCTTTGCCCCGGGCGGCGGCACGGATACCACCGCCCGCGCGATGGCGGGCAAGCTCTCCGAACGGCTCGGCCAGCAGGTGGTCATCGACAACCGGCCGGGCGCGGCGGGCAACATCGCCACTGAAATCACGGCCCAGTCCAATCCCGACGGCTACACGATCCTGATGGGAACGATTGCCGCCCTCGCCATCAATCCCGGCCTTTACAAGAAGCTGCCGTTCGATCCGCTCAAGGACGTCCTGCCGGTGTCGCGCGCGGTGGATTCGACCAATATTCTCGTCTTGCACCCGTCGGTGCCGGCCAAAAACGTGCAGGAACTCATCGTGCTCGCCAAGTCGAAAGCGCTCAATGGCGGGTCTTCCGGTGTCGGCGGCACCGGCCATCTCGCGCTGGAACTGTTCAACCTGCAGGCCGGGACCAAAATAGTGCACGTGCCGTACAAGGGCGGCGGTCCGGCGATGGTCGATCTGCTCGGCGGCAACATCAATCTCATATTCGCCACCGCGGCAAGCGCGGTGCCCCACATCAAGTCCGGCAAGATCAAAGCCCTTGCCGTCACCACCGCCAAGCGCTCCGGACTCGTTCCCGATCTGCCCACCGTCGCGGAAGCGGGCCTGAAGGGCTTTGAGGCCAACAACTGGTATGGCATTCTCGTGCCGGCCAAAACGTCCCGCGCGATCATCAACCGCCTGAACAAGGAAATCGTCGCGGTGCTCAACCTGCCCGATCTCAAGGACTACCTGTTCAAGCAGGGGCTCGACGCGGCACCCAGCACACCCGAGGAGTTCGCCGCCTACATCCGCGCCGAAAAAGCGCAATGGGAGAAGGTGATCAAGGCCGCCGGGCTGTACCACACGAACTAGGAGTTTGTCGGACTTGGGTTCGACAAACTCCTAAAATGAAAAGCGCCAAGGATTCCCGACCCACGATTTGCGCAAGAAACAGGAAAGAACCATGAAGACCCGGCGGTTCATTTCAAGAATGTTGTTAGGAATATCCGTCATCGCCCTGGCTGCGGCCCCCGCTTTCGCGCAGGAGTTCCCGACCAAGCCGGTGCGCATGATCGTGGGCTTCCCGCCGGGCGGCGCGACCGACCTCGTGGCCCGGATCCTCCAGCCCAAGTTGTCGGAAGCGTTCGGCAAACAGGTGGTGGTCGACAACCGGCCCGGTGCGAACGGGGTGATTTCCGTCGACATCATCGCCCGCAGCGAACCCGACGGGCATACCGTCGGCTTCGGCCACATCGGCACGCTCGTCACCAGCCCCGCGATCCAGAAAGTCCCTTACGATCCGTACAAGAGCTTCGCCCCGATCGGCATGATGGTCTCGCTGCAGAACATCATTATCGTGCACCCGTCGGTCGCGGCCAGGAACCTCAAGGAGTTCATCGCGCTCGCCAAGTCCAAACCGGGGCAGTTGAACTACGCCAGTTCCGGCATCGGCAGCCCGGGACACCTCGCGACCGTGCTGCTCGAATCCATGGCCGGCATCCAGATGTCGCACGTTCCCTACAAGGGCGGCGGGCCCGCGATCACCGACCTGATCGCCGGCCACGTGCCGTCCTTCGTGGCGGTGATTTCGACCGCCGTGCCGCATGTCCGCTCCGGTAAGGCGCGCGCCATCGCGGTGACCGGGGTCAAGCGCACCGAGGCCCTGCCCGACGTGCCCACGGTGGCGGAAGCCGGCGTGCCCGGTTACGCCGCGACCAACTGGTACGGACTGCTCGCGCCGGCCAAGACGCCCAAAGCGGTCATCGACCGGTTCAACAAGGAACTCGTGGCTGCGTTGAAATCGCCGGACGTCATCCAGCAACTGAAAGACCGCGGCATCGACGCCGCCCCCGGCTCGCCGGCGGAGTTCACGAAGTTCGTCCGCGACGAAGAGAAGAAGTGGGTCCCGATCATCAAACGCTCGAACATCAAGGAATAGCAGCCTGTCGAACCGTCCTGCCGGCTGGAACAAACGCCACTTGCATCGCGTTCCTTTACCCCGTTCTTTAGTATTTTTCATTTTAGGAATTTGTCGAACCCGAGTCCGACAAATTCCTGGCGGGGCTATGAACGGTGATGGCGGCGGACTCGGTGGCCGTGAAACCGTTGTCGCCGCTCCAGTTGAACACGAGGGTGCCGCTTTCCGTTGCGATGGTTGAGAACGAGAGGTACGGATTCGCGGCGATCGACGGGTGGAGGTCGGCGCGGCAGATTTCGACCCCGTTGTAGGTGCACACGAACAGCTTGATGATGTCGCGCGGAACCGGCACTCCGAGGTAGGTGCGGCGAAACCCGGTCTCCATGGCGTGCGCGATCAGTGTCCTGATCTCGATGATCTCGCCGCGTTTCGCCGTCGCCGGCACGTCGATCCGAACCGTTGCCACGGCTACAGTTCCTCCAGACAGGCAGCGAGAGTCACGATGACGTGCGTGCTGTCGGACCAGAACGAGCCGTCGCTCAGTTCAGCGATTGCGACGACGGTCTGGGTATCGGCGAGCCGGATCCGCGTCGCAACGTTCGCCCGCCCGGCGCGTGGCCCGAGGTGAAAGCTGACGACCTCGGGCAGCGGATTCCTCTCCGTGAACACGTGTATCGCCTTCACGTGTGCGGCCTCGGTCATGGGGCTCTCGACGCTGACGGTGAGCGGCACCAGGTGGCCGTTCTCGACGAGCGGCGGCAGTCCGAGTTTCACCCTGCCTTGGTTGATTTGCGCCGGGCCAACGAGCTTGCGGATGACATCCGGCATGTTGTTGAGCGGCGAGCGGGTGGCCTGGGCTGCGGCAGTTGACGGCAGCGCCGCGGCGGCGGCCAGTCCGCCCGCGGCAGCCAGAAATTGTCGGCGCGATCCGCGTTTCATGAACCGATCTCAAAAATCCAAAACAGCAATTAGCCGCCGATGAATTCTTCTCAATACCCGCTTGACGGGTACGCCGATAAGATCAAAGACCTTAACGGTCTACTAAATGATTATTGTGGTATTTCATCGGCGTTAATCGGCGGCCCCGGATTTTTTTGAAACCGCTTCTAAGTCACCGCGCGAACGTTCTACACCATTGTAATCCCGTGGTTCTTCAGCGGGAACGAGCGGATGCGCTTGCCGGTCGCCGCGAAATACGCGTTGAGCACGGCGGGCGCGGCCACGCAGATCGTCGGCTCGCCGACACCGCCCCAGAATCCGCCGGAAGGCATGACGATAGCCTCGACCTTCGGCATTTGCGCGATGCGCATCGAGTTGTAGGTGTTGAAGTTTTGCTGCTCGATGCGGCCGTTCTTGACCGTGCACTCCTGATCGAACAGCGCGGACAGGCCGTAGACAAACGAGCCGGCAATCTGCCGCTCGATCTGCGCCGGATTGACGGCATATCCCGGATCGGTCGCACAGACAATACGATGCACCTTCACTTTGTTTCCGCCGCTCACCGAAATCTCGGCGCACGCCGCGACAAAGCTGTTGAACGCTTTCATCTGGGCCAAACCGCGAAAAACACCTTGTGGCGCGGGCTTGCCCCACCCTGCCTTCTCGGCCACGGCGTTCAGAACGGCAAGATGCTTCGGGTGCTTGCCCATCAGTTTGCGCCGGAATTCGAGCGGATCCTGGCCGGCTGCCTGCGCGAGTTCGTCCATGAAGCATTCGATGTAGATGGCGTTCTGGTTGATGTTCACGCCGCGCCAGAAACCCGGCGGCACATGCGGGTTGCGCATGGCGTGGTCGATCAGCAGGTTCGGAAACCCGTAGCCGAACTCGAATTCCCCGCTCGGGGCAACGCCCTGAAACGTGGCCGGGTCGCGGCCATTCTGCAGGGCTTGAGGCCGCACGGCGGTGAGAATCGATTGCCCCGAGATGCGCATGTGCAGACCGGTCAAGTTGTTGCCGGCATCGAACGCGCCCACCAGCTTGCACTGCGTGACCGGGTGATAGCGGCCCTGCGCCATGTCCTCCTCGCGCGTCCACAGCAGTTTCACCGGTATACCGGGCATCTGCTTGGCGATGAGTACGGCCTGAGTCACGTAATCGTGGAAAGCGCCGCGCCGCCCGAACCCGCCGCCAAGGTGGATCTTGTAGACCTCGCACTTGTCGGCCGGGAGACCCGAGGCCGCCAGGGTCGCCGCAAACGCGGCTTCGCCGTTCTGCGTCGGGCACCAGACCTCGCAGCGATCG
This sequence comes from uncultured Streptomycetaceae bacterium, assembly GCA_964365845.1. Classification (GTDB taxonomy): domain Bacteria; phylum Pseudomonadota; class Gammaproteobacteria; order Burkholderiales; family SG8-41; genus CAKKQX01. The sequence continues at coordinate 2,046 of CAYIRZ010000176.1, read as the reverse complement.
GCGGTGTAGCGCGCGGTGGCGTTCATGGGTTCCATCGTCGCGTGGTTCTGGTACGGATAGGCGTAGACGGCCTCGACCTTTTTTGTCGCGCCGGCGATTGCGGCCTTCGCGTCGCCGTTCTCATTGCCGACAAAAGCCTGTGGCGCATCGAGGCCGGCTTTCAGAATCTCGGCGATCGATGCGCTCGAGACCTTGGCGTTCTCGCCTTCATCCCAGACGATGGGCAGCGCGTCGAGCGCGGTCTTGGCCTGCCACCAGGTATCGGCCACCACGGCAACCGCGGTATCGCCGACCTGCACGACTTTTTTCACGCCCTTCATTCCCGCGACTTTCGCGGCATCGAAGCTTTTCACCTTGCCGCCGAACACCGGGCATTCCTTGATGGTGGCGTTGAGCATTCCGGGCAACTTCAGATCGGCGCCGTAGACCTGCTTGCCGGTCAGTTTGTCGATGGTATCGAGGCGCCTGACGCGCTTGCCGATGATCTTCCAGTCCTTCGGGTCTTTGAGCGCTACGTCCTTCGGCGGAACAATCCTCGAAGCGGCTTCCGCGACCTTGCCGAAGGTGGTCGTGCGACCCGAGGGCTTGTGTGTGATCACGCTGTTGGCGGCACCGCACTCAGCGGGGGGTACCTTCCATGCGTCGGCGGCGGCCTGGATCAGCATCGTGCGCGCCGTGGCGCCCCCCCTGCGCACGTACTCGTGCGACTCGCGGATACCGCGGCTGCCGCCGGTCGAGAAGTCGCCCCACACGCGTTTGCGCGCTACGCTCTGGCCGGGCGTCGGATATTCGGTCGTCACCTTGGCCCAGTCGCATTCGAGTTCCTCGGCCACCATCTGCGCGAGACCGGTGAGCGTGCCTTGCCCCATCTCGGAGCGCGCAATGCGGACGACGACGGTGTCGTCGGGGCGAATGACCACCCAGGCGGTGATTTCGGGCGAGCCGTCCGCGGCGCGAACGACGCCTGGTCCAAACGGGATGTTGAGGCCGAGCGCTAGCCCGCCGCCGACCGCGGCAGTACTGATGATGAACGTGCGGCGGGTAATTTTCGGAGTATTGATCATGATTTCTCCTTAGGCCTTGGCTGCAGCGTGGATTGCGGCGCGCACCTGCTGGAAGGTGCCGCAGCGGCAGATGTTGGTGATCGCGGCGTCGATGTCGGCATCAGTGGGCTTGGGTTTGTCATTCAGGAGCGCCGTCACCGCCATGAGCATGCCCGACTGGCAATAGCCGCACTGCGGCACCTCATGGTCAAGCCAGGCCTTCTGCACTTTGGTCAGGACGCCGTTTACGGCGAGGCCTTCGATCGTGGTGATCTGCTTGCCTTCCGCCGCGCTGACCGGCATGGCGCACGAACGCACCGGTGCGCCGTCAACGTGCACTGTGCAGGAGCCGCACAGCGCGATGCCACAGCCGTATTTGGTGCCGGTAAGACCGGCCTGTTCCCGGATCGCCCACAATAGCGGCGTGGCCGGATCGACGTCGAACACGTGAGATTTCCCGTTGATAGTCAGGCGTGCCATTCGATTTTCTCCCGGTGTTGGCTATGTGGCAAAGAAGCTTGGAGACCCCTAATCGGCGCCAGCCACGCGCAAGCGCCGTCCGTGCAGATTCTAACCCCGAAAATATCTTTTTGTCTCCAGGAGTTTGTCGGACTTGGCCCCGACAAACTCCTAAAATGAACAAAACTAAGGAACGGGGTGAAAAGAGCGCCATGCAAGCGACATTTGATCAGGTTAGCATAGGGTTTCGACACGTAAAGCTTCTTATTAAGCAGCCTGTCGCCCAAGCATCGATTAACAGCGGTCCATTAGCGCTACGCGTTCCGGCGAATGGAGCCAAGTCCGACAGGCTGCTAGCCTGAATATTTCACCGTAGTTGCGAAATTAGGTCGGCGCATCCGTGCGATGCCGCGTTAAATCAGGGAGTTGAGTCTGATTTTGCGGAGGATGCGCCGATACTCAGCCCGCATGCTCGGTGCGCTGAACGAAGCGTTGGCGTCCCCAAAATCACCCGCGCCGATTACTCGTGAAACATGCGGGCTAG
>CAYIRZ010000175.1:0-6754 GCA_964365845.1 uncultured Streptomycetaceae bacterium | reverse complement strand
CCGTAGCGTTCTTCCGTTAAACCGGGGTATCAATAACATGGCTGTCCTCCTGTGTATTATCAATGTAAAGAAAATCATGCGGCAGCCGTCAGTTTGTGTCCAGCGGTTTGTCAGCGGTTGCCGGGAAATCGACCAGCCGCCATTATCGCATCCGGCACGTGAATCACCACCGGGACTCCGGCAGCGGCTAAACTAGGACCCGTCTCACGGAAAGAATGCATGATGAAACGCATACTGGTTACCGGCGCCGTCGGTGCGATCGGCAGCACGCTCCGCACTGGCCTGCGCGGCGCCTGTCCGCTGCTGCGCCTTTCCGTGCTTGTCCGCTCCCCGCCCCCAGCGCCGGCGAAGAATGCATCAGCGCAGACCTGCACGACTTCGCAGCGGTCGCATCCTTGTTAATTTACAAATAAATTCAATAGGATAGATTAAACTCCCTGCGTCCAGGAGCGCCCAATTGAAATCAGGAAATGTGTTCGCGAACGTCCCCGGGCCTGTCGACGCCGAAATCTTCGAAGATTTGTTGCGCGTCGGCAATCTGAAGCTTGAGCGCATCGTCTCCGCCGGCCAAGCGACGCCTCCCGGCGTATGGCTGGACCAGGAAAACCACGAATGGGTGGTGCTGCTCGCGGGCAGCGCCGGCCTGCGCTTTGAGGATGAAAGCGGGGTGTGCACCCTCAAGCCCGGCGACTATCTGCATATCCCGGCGCATCGCCGCCACCGCGTGGAATGGACCGACCCCCGCGAGAAAACGCTATGGCTCGCGCTACATTACCGGTAATCCTCCCGCAGGTTACCGCGCAAGCGCGGATACTGCTACAGCCAGCCTGCCCTGCGGAAACGGAAAAACAGATAGGTATCGATGCCCACCATTACGGCGAGCGTGAACGGGTAGCCGAACGCCCACCTCAGTTCCGGCATGTGCTCGAAGTTCATGCCGTAGACACCGGCGATCATGGTCGGCACCGCCACCAGCGCCGCATAAGCCGCGAGCTGTTTGGTGGTTTCGTTCTCCTGCAGCGTGATCAGTGACAGATTGACCGAAATCGCGGTGGTCACCATGTCGCGCAGGCTGTCGATCGACTGGTTGATGCGGAACAGGTGGTCGTAGACGTCGCGGAAGTATTCCTGGGTGCTGGCGCAAACCTCGGGCACGCGCCCGCCGTAGAGTTTGCCGGCCGCCTCGTGCAGCGGGCGCGCACGTTGGCGAAACCCTGCTCGCTGCCGCTGCGCGCCGACAGCACATAGTTTTTGCCGACGAAAACATCCACCTCGCCGACGCGCAGCTCGTCGCCCGCGACTTCTATCGTGTGCATCACGGCAAACAGCGAGTCGCCGTATTCCTCCAGCTTCGGGCGCTGATGCCCGTGTTGCGCGTCCTCCACGGCAAGCTCGTGCAGCCCGAACTCATGCTGCATCTCGATAAGCTCGTCGTGTCCGGGGTCGCGCAATGCAACCCAGACGAAACACTTGGGCTGGTCGAGGTAGCGGTGGATGTCTTCCCTGGCGATATCGGCCAGCTTCTTGCCATTCTGATAGACGACGCAATTGACGAGCATGAGTGCCTTCTTTTTCATTTTAGGAGTTTGTCGGATTTAGCCCCGACAAACTCCTAGGCGCCGAGGAAAATACCGGCGACCGCGCCGGTCGCCAGCGTCGCCAGCGTGCCGGAGACGATAGAGCGCATGCCGAGCGCGACGACTTCGTCGCGCCTTTCGGGCACCATGGTCGCAAGCCCGCCGATCAGGATGCCGAGGCTGCCGAAATTGGCGAAGCCGCACGTGCTTTGCAGGATGAGAAGCATCCGGAGTCGATCCCCGCCACACCCGGTGAAATACCGGGCATGCGCTAAAAACGAATCAATACTGGCCTAACTCCGCCGCCAGACCGTGCCTTGCGGCGTATCTTCCAGCGTAATGCCGGCATCCAGCAGTTCCTTGCGGATGCGGTCGGACTCGGCAAAATTTCTCGCCTTGCGCGCCGCCACGCGGTCGGCGATCAACTGCTCGATGCGCGCGGCATCCAGTCCGCCGGCAGCGGGCAGCGCCTGAAGGAAGGCGTTGGGATCGCGCTGCAGTAGCCCCAGCACACCTGCGAGCCCTTTCAGTTCTCCAGCTGCAAGGCGCGCTCCGTCTTCGAGTTCAAAAATCTCGGCCGGAGGCAGCTTACCGCGATCGCGAAGCGCGTCACGACAACGGTTAATCTCTCCAGCTAGTTCGTGCAATACGGCGATAGCTTCTGGAGTATTAAAGTCATCGTTCATAGCAGTTTGGAACTCAGCGCCCAAAGCTGATGTTCTCCAATAAATCTCGTTCAAAATTGCAGGCGATACGTCCTCAAACCCACGTAACGCGGTATAGAGCCCATTCAACGCTTGCTTTGCGTCATCGAGGTGCTGATCGGAATAGTTGAGTGGGCTTCTATAGTGCGCGCGAACCACGAAGAAACGGATGACCTCGGGATCGTATTTCGCGCGCACTTCGCGCACGGTGAAGAAATTGCCGAGCGACTTCGACATTTTCTCGCTCATTTCACCCTTCTGGACGCGCACGAAGCCGTTGTGCATCCAGTAATTGACGAACGGGCACTGGTGCGCGCCTTCCGACTGCGCGATTTCGTTCTCGTGGTGAGGAAACTGCAGATCCTGGCCGCCGCCGTGGATGTCGAAATGCCGGCCGAGAAGCGCGCCCGCCATCGCCGAGCATTCGATATGCCAGCCCGGCCTGCCCTTGCCCCACGGCGAGTCCCACGCGGGCTCGCCGTCCTTGGCGTGCTTCCACAACACGAAATCGAGCGGATCCTGCTTGGCGCGGTCGACCTCGACGCGCTCGCCGGCGCGCAACTCGTCGAGCGACTTGCCGGAGAGCTTGCCGTAGCCCGGAAACTTGCGTACCGAATAATTGACATCGCCGTTGGCGGCCGGATAGGCCAGTCCCCGCTGCTCGAGCAGCCGGATCATGTCGAGCATGCCCGGCACATACTGCGTGGCGCGCGGCTCGAAATCGGGTTTTTCAATACCGAGCGCCGCGGCATCCTCATCCATGGCCCGGATGAAGCGCTCGGTCAGCGCCCCCATCGGCTCGCTGTTTTCCTGTGCGCGCTTGATGATCTTGTCGTCGATATCGGTGATATTGCGCACATAGGTGACCTCAAAACCCGATGCGCGCAGCCAGCGCCGCACCACGTCGAACACCACCATCACCCGCGCATGGCCCAGGTGGCAATAGTCGTAGACGGTCATGCCGCAGACGTACATGCGCACCTTGCCCGGCGTAATGGGCACAAATTCCTTCTTGTCGCGGGTCAGCGAGTCGTGGATTTTGAGCATGGATTGATCGTTATGGGACCGGACTGTGCCGCCGGTTTTCGTCGCGGAACAGGCAAAACGCCACACGAAATTCAGACGTATATTGGTTGACCGGCCGGGGCCGGTAAAAAGCAGAGTTTGAATTGCCCGGGGTTCTTGGTAGAATTTCGAGGATTTAGCAACTAAACTCCTGAAAAATTCGGGGAAAGTATAGCACAATGATGCCTCGCAGCAGCGCCACTTTTGTCTTCGCCATCGCCGTGGTTTTGTCCCTCGGCGCCCTTCCCGCCCATGCCCAGAGCGAGAGCCTCCAGGAGGTCAATCAGCTGTTCAAGCAGGGCCAACTGGACAAGGCGCTGGAACGCGTCAACGCCTATCTCGCGACCCAGCCGAAAGAGGCGCGCGGCCGTTTCCTCAAGGGCCTGATCCTCACCGAGCAGAACAAGCCGGCCGAGGCGATCAAGATTTTCACTGCCCTGACCGAGGATTATCCCGAACTGCCGGAGCCCTACAACAACCTGGCCGTGCTCTATGCCTCGCAGGGCCAGTACGACAAGGCGCGCAACGCGCTGGAAATGGCGATCCGCACCCATCCCAGCTACGCCACCGCACATGAAAATCTCGGCGACATCTACGCCAAGATGGCGAGTCAGGCCTACGACAAGGCGTTGCAACTCGACCGCGGCAACGCTACCGCCCAGACCAAGCTCAACATGATCAAGGAATTGTTCTTGAGCCCGCCGCGCGCGCCTAAAGTGGCCATAGCCAAGGCCGAGCCTGCGCCCAAAGCGCCGCCAGCCGCTCCCGCTGCAAAGGCGCCTGCCGCACCTGCTGCCGTCCCCGCTACCAAGGTGGCCGCTGCCCCCGCTACACCAGCGCCGGCACCACCCGCTGCCGCTGTGGCGGCAACGAAACCGGCGCCGGCCAAGGAACCAGTCAAGCCCGCGGCGGTCAACCCTTCCGATGAAGTCCTGCAGGCGGTCAAAGACTGGGCGAAAGCGTGGTCGACAAACGATGCCGCCGGCTATCTCGCCTACTACGGGCCCGACTTCAAGACGCCGGGAAAAGAATCCCGCAGCGCGTGGGAAGCACAGCGCAAGGCGCGCATCGCCAAGCCGCGCAAAATCGAGGTCGGGATCGAATCGCCCAAAGTGACTTTCAGCGACAAGAACCGGGCCAAAGTGACTTTCCGGCAGCATTACCGGTCAGGCAGCCTCAAGGCGTCCAGCACCAAGACGCTGGAAATGGTCAAGGCAGGTGACAAGTGGCTCATCCAGGAAGAGCGGGTCGGCAGTTGAACGCCAGGCAAACTCCAGCGCCGGTGAACACGGCATTCCCGGGACGGGCGCTTCTCCGCGCATTGCTTGGCCTTGCCCTCACGGTCGGCGCCGTCTCCGCTCACGCGATGGGCGGGCAGCCGGTGCAGCAGAAGCCGCTCAACGGCCACCATGCTGCCGCTCCCGAAGCCGAAGCACTGTTGTTCAAGACCCTGCTCGAGATCAAGAACAACCGCCTCGACGCGGCATTCAAGGAAATCGAGCAGGTCCTCAAGGCCTACCCGAACTTCCGCCTTGCCCACCTGATCAAGGGCGATCTGCTGCTGGCGCGAACACGGCCGCTGACCACGATCGGTGACGATCGGGGCGCGCCGCAGGAGCGGCTGGCCGATTTGCGCGACGAAGCCAAGGCCCGTCTCGCGCGCCATCAGCAGGAGCGCCCGGTCGGCCGCGTGCCGCGTTATCTGCTGCAGTTGCTGCCGGAACAGAAGTACGCATTCGTGGTCGACACCTCGAAATCCACGCTCTACGTGTTCGAAAACCGCAACGGCACGCCGCACTACATCGCCGACTATTACATCAGCAGCGGCAAAAACGGCATCGACAAGTTCAAGGAAGGCGACAAAAAAACCCCACTCGGCGTATATCATGTAACGAGCCAGATGCCGCGCGAAAAGCTCGCCGACCTCTACGGCGTCGGCGCCTTCCCGATCAACTACCCGAACGAATGGGACCGGCGCCAGGGACGCAACGGCTCCGGCATCTGGCTGCATGGCACGCCGAGCAATACCTTCAGCCGCCCGCCGCGCGCAAGCGACGGTTGCGTGGTGCTCACCAATCAGGATCTTGAAACCATCACCCGGAACGTCCAGATCGGATTGACCCCCGTCATCATCGCGAGCAGCATCGAATGGGTGAATCCCGACGCCGCCAAATCACTGCGCGAAGAACTCTCCAGGAGCGTGGAAACATGGCGGCACGACTGGGAAAGCCTGGATACCGGCAAATACCTGACCCATTATTCGGCAACTTTTTCTTCGGGCACCCAGAATCTGAGCCACTGGTCGCAGCAGAAGCGGCAGGTTAATGCCGGCAAGACGTGGATCAAGGTCAAGGTCGACAAGCTCAGCATGTTTCTCTATCCGGGCATGGACAATATGGCGGTCGTCACCTTCGATCAGGACTACGACAGCAGCAACCTTTCCAATCAGATGCGCAAGCGCCAGTACTGGATCAAGGAAAACAAAGGCTGGAAGATTGTTTACGAAGGGGCGGCGTAAAACCGGTGAATCGCACCCCTCAAGGGGGTATTGAAAAGAATGAATAGTGAAAGGTAAAAACCTGGCGCGCTCTGCGCCGCATTTCTCGTTTCACTTTTCACGTTTCAAGTTTCACTTTTCATCCATCCGTCAGGACACCATGTTCAAACTTATTTTTGCCGTTCTCAGCCTGCTTGCCTCGTTCAATGTCAGCGCCGCCAATCCCCAGGTCGAGTTGAAGACCAGCATGGGACGCATCACGCTGGAACTCTATCCCGACAAGGCGCCGCAGACGGTGGAGAACTTCCTGCAATACGTGAAGGACGGCTTCTACGACGGCACCGTTTTCCATCGCGTCATTCCGAACTTCATGATCCAGGGCGGCGGTTTCACGCCGGACCTCAACCAGAAAAAAACGCGCGGGCCGGTCAAAAACGAGGCCGCCAACGGACTCAAGAACGCCGCCGGCACCGTCGCCATGGCGCGCACGCCCGATCCGCATTCGGCGACCGCGCAATTCTTCATCAACACCGCCGACAACGATTTCCTCGACTTCACCGCCCCGACACAGCAAGGCCACGGCTATACCGTGTTCGGCAAGGTCGTCAAAGGCATGGACGTCGTCGGCCAGCTCGCCAGGGTCAAGACCGGCTTCAGACCACCGCACCGCGACGTGCCGTTGCAACCGGTCATCATCGAGCGCGCGAGTCTCGTTGAAATATCCAATAAATCAATAAAATAGGGAAAAACCATGGTCAAGCTGCACACCAATCTCGGCGTCATCACGCTCGCACTCGATGCCGAAAAAGCCCCCGCAACCGTCGCCAACTTCCTGCAGTACGTGCAGGACGGGCACTACGACAACACGCTGTTCCACCGCGTCATCGACGGCTTCATGATCCAGGGCGGCG
>CAYIRZ010000174.1:0-6756 GCA_964365845.1 uncultured Streptomycetaceae bacterium | reverse complement strand
CGACTATCTTGCCTGGTCCGAGCGATCCACAATCGCCGCCACAATCAGGAGGGGTTTTCATGCGCACCTTCGCTGCTCTGCTCGGTTTTCTCTTCGCGTTTGTCCCGGCACATCATGCCCTGTCGCAAGCTTATCCTTCCAAGCCGATCCGCATCATCGTGCCGTTCGCGGCGGGCGGTCCGACGGACACGCATTCACGCTGGGCGGCGCAGCACCTCAACACCGCTTTCGGGCAGCCGGTGATCGTCGACAACCGCGGCGGCGCGGGCGGCAACATCGGCACCGAGGCGGTGGCCAAGGCCGCCGCCGACGGCTACACCCTGCTCGGCGGCAACCCCGGCCCGCTCACCATCGCGCCCAGTGTCCGCAATCAGATGGCTTATGACCCTATCCGCGATTTCTCCCCCATCACGCTCATCGCGAAAAGCGCAAGCTGCATGTGCGTGCATCCCAGCGTTCCGGCCAAAGGCATCAGAGACTTCATCGCGATGGCGAAATCGAACCCCGGCAAAATCAACTATGCGACCCCGGGTGTCGGCACGGTGGGGCATCTCGGCACTGAACTGTTTTCGACGATGGCCGGTATCAAAATGACCATGGTGCCCTACAAGGGCGCCGCGCTGTACGTGGTCGATCTGCTGGCGGGCCACATCGATTTCGCGTACGTGCAGATCCATCAGGCTGCCCCGTACGTGCGGGCAGGCAAGCTGCGCGCGCTCGGGGTCACGGCCACTGCGCGCTCGCCTCTGCTGCCGGAGGTGCCGACGGCCGCGGAGCAGGGCGTGACAGGCTTTTCCAGCTATAACTGGAACGGCATCCTGGCGCCCGCCGGCACGCCCCAGGCGGTTATCGACAGGATTCATGCCGTACTGAGCAAGCCGCTCCACGACCCCGCCACGCGCAAACAGCTCGAAGCCGTCGGCTACGAAGTGGCGGGTGATGGGCCGGCGGAATTCGCGGCATTCATCAAGGCGGAAACAGAACGCTGGGCAAACGTCGCCAGGAAGGCGGACATACCGAAGCAGTGAACGGTGAGCAGTGAGCAGTATGCCGGGAGAAAGTGATTGATTTAGTAATTGAACAAGTAACGGATGGGCAACGTTTAATCACTGAATCACTGAGCATCAGATCCATCACCCATTACGACTCGAGGGAGCGCCATGGCTGAAAAGAAAGAACCGCCGTACTTCATGTATTTCCCCGGCAACTACCGCTGGTCGGCGGGATTCATCAACATGCTGAGTTCCGCGCCCTACGGCGGCGCCGAGATCGGCGAGCTGCACAAGATCGGCAGCAGGCTCAAGGACAAGGCGCCGGAGGACGACGAAGCCTGGTTCGACGCCTGCGTGAAAGTCGCCGATGGTGTGCGCGCCCATGCCGACAAGTTCGAGCAGGGCGGCCACCGCCACTCCGCGGCCCACGCTTATCTGCGCGCGTGCAACTATTACCAGATGGGCGAGCGCTTCCGCACGCCCAAGGACAAGAAGGCGCTCGATGCCTTCCGTGCCGGCGTCGAATGTTTCCACCGCCACGCCGCGCTCACCGACGTCAGGATCGAGATCGTCGAGGTCCCGTTTGAAGGCGGCAGCCTGCCCGGCTACTTCGTGCACGCGCAGAATGCCAAATCGAAACGCGCGCCCTGCGTCGTGTATTTCGACGGGCTGGACGTGACCAAGGAGATTCAGTACATGCGCGGCGTGCCCGATCTCATCAAGCGCGGCATCTCGTGCCTGGTGATGGACGGCCCCGGCACCGGCGAGGCGATCCGTTTCCGCGGCCAATACCTGCGCCACGATTATGAAGTCGCCGGCTCGGCATGCGTCGACTGGCTGGAAAAACGCGTCGACGTCGATCCCAAAAAGATCGGCATCGTCGCCATCAGCCTCGGCGGCTACTACGCACCGCGCTGCGCGGCGATGGAGCCGCGCTTTGCGGCGTGCATTGCGTGGGGTGCGCAATGGGACTACCACGCGACCTGGAAAAAGCGCGTCGATGCCGCTTTCAAGACCTCGCTGTCGGTGCCCGGCCATCACATCATGTGGATCCTCGGCGTCGATGCGCTCGATGCCGCGCTTAAAAAGCTGGAACCCTTCAAACTCGATGGCGTGGTGCAGAAGATGCGCTGCCCGTTCCTGATCACGCACGGCGCGGACGACGAGCAGATTCCGCTTGCCGACGCGGAGAAGCTCTACAATGCCGCAGGCTCCAAGGACAAGACGCTGCGCGTCTATACCGCCGAGGAAGGCGGCGCTCAGCACTGCCAGCGCGATTACCTGACGCTGGTGGTGGCGGACATGTGGAACTGGTTCGAGGAAAAACTCGTGCGTAACTGACGCACGAGTTTTTTATTCCAGGAACATTTCGATGAGCACGCTGCTGCGCAGATGCCATGAATGCGGGCAGCCGATCGGCAAGAAGGCGGTGTTCTGCCCGCGCTGCGGCGCGAAGCAGCCGCAGCAGCCGAAGCGAGCCGTATGGAGCACGACTCACTTTACTGAGCAATCTATTCCAACCGCCAGAGCGCGGCAAGCGCTTTGCCCCACCCCGGCTACTCCGAGGCGTTTTTTTCCATACGGCAAGTCAGGCGATGTCGGGAACAGGATGGTCGGTCAGCGGCAGGTTGGCTATTTCTTAAAGCGATTTTTCACTCTCTTGAAATGGAAGTCGAGGGAGTAGAGTTTTTCGAGTTCGCCTTTCTTGAAATGCTTCGCCATCGCTTTGCCTTGGGCGCCCTTGACCTCGATCCGGGATGTGCCGGCAAAGAAGCTCTAACCACGCTGCTCCGCTCATCACCTGGAAGTTGCGCTTCATGCCGGCGGCATCTTCGAGCGGTAGCTCACCGCGCCCGTGGCGGCGTCGTAGGTCATCTTCTCAAGGGACATCGGGGCACGCAGCATGGTGCCAGACCGAGACCGAAGAATTTGAAGCGCCTCGGCCGTACGAGTAGAATGTGGGCGCGTCGCCTCCATCCTGAATTCAGCCGCTCCATGAAAAGCCGCAACCCCCATCCGCGAGCCCCGAAAGTGCGCCCGCCCGCCGCGCCGCGGGTCGCCGTGCAGCGGTCCCGCAGGGTCGCGCTCCTGGAACTTCTGGAAGCGCTGGCGCGCGCCGCCAACGAGGCAGCCTCCCCCGAGGCAGCCATGCGCACCTGCCTCGAACGAATTTCCGGCTATGCCAACTGGGGGCTCGGGCGTGTCGCTCTCCTCAAGGCAGGCGCGCCCGCACCGGTAGTCCAGACCTCGCTCTGGCACGGCAGCAACCCGACGCGTTTCGCGGAATTCGTGCGCTTGTCGGAGAGCTACGACTACAGCCAACTTTCCGGCACGTTCATCAGTGTAGTGCTGCGCGAAAAGCGGGCGTTGTGGATTACGGAATTCGACAAGACGAATGCGCGTGGCCGCCTGCTGGGGGCCGTCAACGCCGGGCTGCATTCCGGTTTCGCTTTTCCGATCATCGTGCAAGGCGAGGTCGCCGCCTTCATCGAGTTCTTCGCCGAGGAACCGCGCCGGATGGACCCGCTGCTGCTCGGAGCGATCGGCAGCGTGGGCGCGCAGCTCGCCCGGCTGATCGAGCGTGACCGGGCCGAGGCGGCACACGCCCGGCTCGCGGCGATCGTCGAATCCTCGCAGGATGCGATCGTCAGCACCGCGCTCGACCGGGCCATCCTGACGTGGAACGCCGGCGCGGAACGCATGTTCGGCTACAGGGCCGTGGAAGTTGTAGGCCGCGACGTGGGCCTCCTGGTACCGGACGAGCGGCGTCAGGAACTCGGGCAGCGAAGAGCGATCGCCCTTGCCGGCGAACAGGCGCCTCCGCATGAAACCGAGCGGCTCGCCAAGGACGGGCGGCGAGTGCCGGTGTCCATCAGCGCTTCGCCCCTCATGGACGGCGCGGGCAACGTGACCGGCGTTGCCCTGATCTATCGCGACATCGGCGAACTGAAGCGCGCCCAGCACGACCTGGAGCGGAAGGCCGGGTTCAGCCGCCTCATGGAATCCCTGGCACGGGCCGCGAACGAGGCTGCCTCCGCGGAGACAGCCATGGAATCCTGCCTCGGGATCATCTCCGAATATGGCAAGTGGACGCTGGGTTGCGTGGGCACGTTTTCGCAAGGGCGGCCGGGCGGCATCCCGCAAACCACGTACTGGCACACGGCCGATCCCGAGCGCTTCGCGCACCTCATGCGCGAGTCCGAGCGCACCAACCACACCGCGACACGCGGGCATTTCGTCGGCCGGGTGCTGCGCGAAAAGGGGCCAGTGTGGCTCGCGGACCTGTCGCCGCTGCCCGTTTCGGGCCGGATACTGGAAGCGGCGAAGACCGGATTGCGTTGCGCCTTTGCCTTCCCGGTGATCGTGGGCGGGGAAATCGCCGCCTTCCTTGAATTTTTCTCCGACGAGCCGCGCGACCCTGACGCACCGCTGATCGAGACGATCGGCAGCGTGGGCGCGCAGCTCGCCCGCCTGATCGAGCGCAGCCGGGCCGAGGCCGTGCATGCCCAACTCGCGGCGATCGTGGAGAATTCGGACGACGCGATCATCAGCCGCGATCTCGAGCGCAGAATCGTCACCTGGAATGCCGCCGCGGAACGGCTCTTTGGCTATGGCGCGGCGGAAATCATCGGGCAGAACATCTCGCTGCTGATCCCGCTCGACCAGGAAGCGCAGGCGGCGCAGGACCGCGCGCTGCTCGCGTCCGGACAGCCGATACCGGCGCACGACGGTGTGCGGCTGACCAAGGACGGCCGGCGGATCGACGTTACAATTACCCAGTCTCCCATCAAGGACGCGGGTGGCAGAACGACCGGGGTCTCCCTGATATTCCGCGACATCACCGAGCGCAAGCAGGCCGAGGAGAAGATCCGGCAACTCGCCCATTACGACAGCCTCACCGGCCTGCCGAACCGGGCGCTGTTCTACGACCGGCTGGGGCAGGCGATCGTGCTCGCCCGGCGCGAGCGCTACGAGGTCGCGCTGATGTACATCGACCTCGACCGGTTCAAGGCGGTCAACGACACGCTGGGGCACGCCGCCGGAGACGAGCTGCTCAAGGCCGTCGCCGATAGAATCCGCGAGCGGCTGCGTGAATCCGACACGCTCGCCCGCATCGGGGGCGATGAGTTTCTCGCGATCCTGCCCAAAATCACAAGTCGCGAGAACGCGGCGGAGGTTGCCAGGAAAATCGTCGATGCGCTGTGCTCGCCCTTCTACCTGGGTGACCAGAAGCAGGAAGCCCGCATCGGCACGAGCATCGGCATCGCAATCTATCCGGCCGACGCGCAGGACTCGGATGCATTGGTCAAGGCGGCTGATACCGCCATGTACAATGCCAAGCAGGTGCGGAACGCCTACCGGTTTTGCGCGGCGTAAGTCCGGCAAACTCCTAGCGCGCTTTGCCGCGCAGCCGTTCGGCGCTGAGCTTCACCGCTTTGACGATGTTGATGTAGCCGGTGCAGCGGCAAAGATTGCCTTCCAGCCCGTGCTCGATCTGTTCGTCGGTCGGATTGGGATTTTCCTTGAGCAGCCCCGCCACCGCCATGATCATCCCCGGCGTGCAGAAGCCGCACTGCAGGCCGTGGCACTCGGTGAACGCCTGCTGAATCGGATGGAGCTTGCCGTTCTGCGCCATGCTTTCTATGGTGCTGATGTTGGCGCCGTTGGCCTGCACCGCCAGCATGGTGCAGGATTTCACCGCCCGGCCATCGACATGCACGGTGCAGCAGCCACACTGGCTGGTGTCGCAGCCGACGTGCGTGCCGGTGAGCCCCAGTTCATCGCGCAGCAAGTTGACGAGCAGCACGCGGTCTTCGACCTCGCGCGTATGCTTGACGCCGTTAACTGTCACCTCGATTGTCGTCATTTCATAACCCGTTGATTTTATTTAAATAAATTAAACGCTTCCGAGCGCCGCCAGCGCCCGCTTCGCCATCACCTTGACGAGGTGGGCGCGATACTCGCGCGGCGCATGCAGGTCTTCGTTGAGATCGTCGACCGCGACGACCAGCGCGTCGAGTGCCACAGCGTTCATGTTCTGCGCCAGCGCCGCTTCGGCTTCCTGCCAGCGAAACACGCCGGGGCCCGCGCCGGTCACCGCCACGCGCACGCCGTTCGCGGTTTCGGCAATGAATACGCCTGCCATCGCGTAACCGGATGCGGGATGCGGGAATTTCGCGTAGGCCGCGCGCTGCGGCACCGGGAAGACGAAGCGCACGACGATTTCGCCCGGCGCCAGCGCCGTCGCGAACATGCCCTGAAAAAAATCGTCCGCTGCGATCTCGCGCTGCGTCGTAATCACCGTCGCGCCAAGCGCCAGTACCGCGGCGGGATAATCGGCAGCGGGATCGTTGTTGGCGATCGAGCCGCCCAGGGTGCCGAGGTTGCGCACCTGCGGGTCGCCGATCAGGCCGGCGAGATATGCCAATGCCGGTATCGCTTTCTTCACGTCGCCGGATGCGGCAACTTCATGATGCTTCGCCCCCGCGCCAATCGACAGCCTGCCGTCCTTAATCCCGATGCCGGCAAGCTCGGTCAATCCCGCGATATCGATGAGATGCGAGGGCTGCGCCAGCCGCGCCTTCATGGTCGGGATCAGCGTCATGCCGCCGGCAAGCAGCTTGGCGTCCGGGTTGGCGGCGAGCAGTTCGCCGGCCTCCTTGAGCGATTTCACTTTGACATAGTTGAACGAATACACGCGAAAACCTCCTAGGAGTTTGTCGGACTTAGCTCCGACAAACTCCTAAAATGAAAAAACTAAAGA
>CAYIRZ010000173.1:2542-6804 GCA_964365845.1 uncultured Streptomycetaceae bacterium | reverse complement strand
ATCATGGGCATATTAAGGATACGACAAAAGACAAATAATACTTTAAAAACATGTGCTTATATTAAACTTCCCGCGCTAGCGCTAAGGTAGGCGGTGAACGGTCAGCAGTGAATGGTCAGCGGTCAGCGGTCAGCGGTCAGCGCAAACGGCGTTAATCGCTTTGCCGCTCACTGCTTGCTGCTTACCGCTCACTGCTTGCTGCTCACGCCTCATACCTTTTGGGCCGTCAGGCGCAGATACTTCTCGTAGAGCTGCTCTTGGGTCTCGACGACATCGGGATTGAGCGGAATGCAGTCCACCGGACAGACTTTCACGCACTGCGGCTCGTCGTAGTGACCGACGCACTCCGTACACTTGTTCGGGTCGATGACATAAATCTCTTCGCCCTGCGAGATCGCCTCGTTCGGGCACTCCGGCTCGCACACGTCGCAGTTGATGCATTCGTCGGTGATGATCAAAGCCATGACAAAACGCTCACTTGCCTCCCATCTGTTTGATCTTGGCCGCGAGCTGCTGCGCGACATGGGGGTGCACGAACTTGCTGACGTCGCCGCCGAGGATCGAGATCTCGCGCACGATGGTCGCTGACACGAACATGAACTGCTCGCCCGGTGTCAGAAACATAGTTTCGACAACGGGATAGAGATCGCGGTTCATGCCGGCCAGTTGAAACTCGTATTCGAAGTCCGATACCGCGCGCAGGCCCCGGATCACCACCTTGGCCTGGTGCTGTTGCACGAATTTCATCAGCAGCCCGGAAAAACCTATCACCTCGACGTTGGGCAGGTCTTTGAGCACGTGCCGCGCCATCTCGACCCGCTCATCGAGCGCGAAGAACGGGCTCTTGGCACGGCTGTCGGCGATCGCAAGTATTACCGTATCAAATATCCTGGCCGCGCGCCGCGCCAGGTCTGCGTGGCCGAGCGTCATCGGATCGAACGTTCCCGGGTATATCGCTTTATGGTTCATTTTCGGTCCGTTTCAGAAGTTGAAAGATCACCTGTCCCGCGCGGCCCTGCCGCCATGCCTCCCAGCCGGCGGGCGGTTCCCATCGCGCCGCGCTTTCACAATACACGAAAGCGCCCGGAGACATATGCAGCGGCAGCAACGGCAGCAATCGCGGCCAGTAGCCGGCCTGGAAGGGCGGATCGAGAAAAATGACGTCGTAATGATCCCGGTCGCCGCGCATGAATTCTAGCGCATCCGCTCTTTTGAGTTCCACTGCGGCGGCATCGAGCTGCGCGCGAGCCGCTTCCAGTGCCTTGAATGTCGCGGTGTCGCGTTCCACCATGACCACGCGCTTTGCGCCGCGTGACGCCGCTTCGAAGCCCAGTGCCCCGCTTCCCGCAAACAGGTCGAGACAGATCTTGCCGGTAAGATCCTGGCCCAGCCAGTTGAACAGCGTCTCGCGCACGCGGTCGGGCGTCGGGCGCAGATCCTGTTGCGGGGAAAAGCTGATCAGCCTGCTGCGCCACTCGCCGCCGATGATCCGCACGCGGTTTTTCTTCACCTTGCATCCGAAAAAACTTAAGTAGGTTTACTTTACCTCTTCGTCGGCGGCGACCACGATAGTCACGAGATTGTCCGGATCGATGCGCAGCGCAAACGCGCTTTTGATATCGGCAACGGTGACGCGCTCGACGTTCTTGACGAAATCATCGAGATACGAGAGCGGCAAACGGTAAAACCCGATCAAAGCAAGATACTCGTGGATCTTGCGGTTGCTGTCGATTCTGAGCGGGAAACCGCCGATGATGTTCTGCTTCGCCGCCGTCAGTTCCGTTGCGGTCGGTCCGTTGACGACGAAATCGCGCAGCGTCTTCTGCACCACTGCCAGCGCCTCCGGCGCCTGCTCGCGCTTGGTCTGCAGGCCGATCACGAACGGCCCCCGGCGCTGGAGCGGCGAGAAATAGCTGTAGGCGGAATAGGCGAGGCCACGCTTTTGCCGCACTTCCTCCACCAGACGCGATACGAAGCCGCCGCCGCCCAGCACGTAGTTGCCGACGAACAAGGGAAAATAATCGGGGTCATCGCGGCGCATCCCCGGGGCGCCGATCAGGATATGGCTCTGAGATGCCGGATGCGCGATGAAGCGCGTGCTCCCGGCCGTCAGCGCGACAACCGCCGGCAAGGATGACTCGGCAGCATCGGATCGAGGCAGCCCGGCAGTGGCCTCCTCCGCAATCGCCGCCGCCTCGTCGCGGGAAAGATCACCGATGATCGCCACCACTGCCCGCTGCGCAACGTAATGCCGGCGGTAAAAATCCACCAGATCCTGGCGCGCAAGCCCGCTCACCGTATCGACTTCACCAGAGGAGCGCAGGGCATAAGGGTGCTGGCGGTACACCAGACGATAGAAGGTCAGCGCGGCGATGGTTTCGGGCTTGGTATCGGCCTCCTTGAGCGCGCTCACCAGCCGGACTTTTTCCCTTTCCAGAACCGTCTCGGGAAATTCCGGACGCTGCAGGATGCGGACGAAGATATCGAGCGCCTGTCTGCGCTCGGGCGCGCTGGAGAGCGTGCGCAACGCCAGTCCGGCGCGGTCGGTGTCGAACCGCGGCGACAATTGCGCGCCGACGTCGGCGAGCCGAAGCGCGATCTCGTTCTCGCTCATGCCGCCGGCCCCGAGCCGCAACATCTGGCTGGTCATGCTCGCGGCACCCGACTTGTCACTGGTGTCGTAGCCCGCACCCGCCGGAAACTCGACGGCAAGATCGAACATCGGCAAACCGCGGTTCTCGACAAAATAAACGCGCGCGCCGCTGGTGGTTTGCCAGTGCTGGATCGGCAGGATGGCATGCGCTTGAGCCGCCGCCAGCAGGAGTGCCACGGCCGCAATCCAAGTCAGAAACCGATTATTGCGCATGGCGCAGCCCCGGCAGCGGCGCGGACGGCCGTTTCCCGGCGACCGGTTGCGGATCGAGATAGGCGACGGTCAGCATGTCATCGGTAAAATATTTTTTTGCCACGGCCTGCACCTGCCCGGGCGTGACCTGCTTCAGCTTCTCGATCATCAGATCCAGCGTCTTGTAAGAAAAACCAATGGTTTCCGTCGCGCCGATTTCGCGCGCCTGGAAAAACATCGAATCGCGCTGGTAGACCTGGCTGGCGATGGCCTGGGCCTTGACGCGTTTCAGCTCATCCTCGGCCACGCCTTCGACGGCGATCTTTTGCAGTTCCCGGCGCAGGCCCTGCTCGGCCTGTTCCGCTGTTTTGCCGGCCGTCGGCACGGCGCTCAGATAAAACAGGCCCGGGCCGCGCTCGACCCCGTCATAGCCCGCGCCGGCAGAACTCGCCAGCCGTTCTTCGCGCACCAGCGTGCGGTTGAGCCGCGCCGCCTCATTTCCGGAAAGCACGCCCGCGAGCATGTCCAGCGCATACGGTTCCCAATCCTTATCCGGATCGCGCAGCACCGGCACGCGATAGGCCATCAACACGTAAGGTTGCTCGGCCGGCGCCTTCACCGTCAGGCGCTTGATCCCCCGTTGCGGCGGCTCGTCCTGCGGCTTGCGCTCGGGCAGCGTCCTGGACTTTATGCGGCCGAAATGCTGCTCGGCCAGATCAAACACTTCCCGTGGTTCGACATCGCCCACCACCACCAATATCGCGTTGTTCGGCGTATACCAGCGCTTATAGAACTCGCGCGCGTCTTCCACGCTCATGTTTTCGATATCGTTCATCCAGCCGATGACGGGGCGGCGATAAGGGTGTACCCCGAGCGCGGCCGCCATCAGCTGCTCGTAGACTACCGAGCGGGGCTGGTCGTCGGTACGCAAACGCCGCTCTTCCATCACCACCCTGATCTCCTTGGCAAATTCCTCCTGTGACAGGATGACGTTTACCATGCGGTCGGCCTCGAGCCTGAGCACCAGCGGTAAATGCGACTTATGCAATGTCTGAAAGTAGCCGGTGTAATCACGGCTGGTGAACGCGTTGTCGCGCCCGCCGGCGGCGGCAACGGTTTTCGAGAACTCGCCGGCCGGCACATCCCGGGTGCCCTTGAACATCATGTGCTCGAGCACGTGCGCAACGCCGGTGGTGCCGTTGAATTCGTCGATACTGCCGACCTTGTACCACACCATGGACACCACCACCGGCGCGCGATGATCGGTCCTGACGATCACGCGCATGCCGTTGGCCAGCGTATGCACCTCGGTGGTCGACGGCGCGGCAAACGCGGCCGTGCCCGCCCACAGCGCAACGAATACGGCAACGCACAGAACTCGAATGGCATCAGTCATCTGGTTTTCGCTTCGGGTTTG
>CAYIRZ010000173.1:0-2442 GCA_964365845.1 uncultured Streptomycetaceae bacterium | reverse complement strand
AGCCTCAGACTGCGCATAGCATGTTAAGTTTCCTTAAATCCCGCAACAGCGGCGAAGAATCAAGCGTTTGGCTGGCCCGCCTGAAGCAGGGTCTCGCCAAGACGCGCCGGCAACTCGGGCAGCGGCTCTCCGGCCTGTTCGGGGCGGGCCGCAAGCTCGATGAAGCTTTCTATGAGGAACTCGAAACCGTGCTGTTGAGTTCCGATGTCGGCGTGGCGGCAACCGGCCATCTCATCGAACAGCTTCGCGCCCGCGCCGGGCGCGAGCGCTACGCCGAGGCGGCGCAGCTCAGGGAGGCGCTGGGCGCCGCCCTGCTGGAGCTGCTGCAGCCGGTGGCGGTTCCGCTCGACGTCAGCACCCACAAGCCATTCGTGATCATGCTGGCGGGGGTCAACGGCGCCGGCAAGACCACTACCATCGGCAAGCTCGCCAATTACTACCAGCAGCAAGGCAAGAAAGTGCTGCTGGCCGCCGGCGACACTTTCCGCGCCGCGGCGCGCGAACAGCTCATGGTCTGGGGCGAACGCAACAACGTGACCGTGATCGCACAGCAATCGGGCGATGCTGCCGCGGTGATTTTCGACGCCATCAATGCCGCGCTGGCGCGCGGCACCGACATCGTGCTGGCCGATACCGCGGGCCGGCTGCCGACTCAGTTGCACCTGATGGAGGAAATCCGCAAGGTCAAGCGCGTGATCGGCAAGGCGCTGCCCGGCGCGCCGCACGAGGTGCTGCTGGTGCTCGATGCCAACACTGGCCAGAACGCGGTCGCCCAGGTCAAGGCGTTCGACGACGCGCTCGGCGTCACCGGCCTGGTGCTGACCAAGCTCGACGGCACGGCCAAGGGCGGGGCCATCGCCGCCATCGCCCATGCCCGCTCGAACAGTCCCCAGCACCAACCGATTCCGCTCAGATTCATCGGTATCGGCGAGAATCTGGACGATCTGCACCCGTTCGATGCCGCGGAATTCGTCGCTGCGCTGCTTGATTAGAGCCTCACGCCTTACCCCATGATTTCCTTCAGCGGTGTCTGCAAAAGCTACCCCGGCGGCTTCGAGGCGCTGAAAAACATCTCGTTCACGATCCCCAATGGGGAAATGGTGTTCATCACCGGCCACTCGGGCGCCGGCAAAAGCACCTTGTTGAAGCTGATGACGGCCATCGAGCGGCCGACCAGCGGCAGTGTCGTGGTCAACGGCCAGAACGTGGGAGCGTTGCGGCCGGGCGCCATTCCTTTCCTGCGCCGCAATTTCGGCCTCATTTTTCAGGACCACAAGCTGCTGTTCGACCGCAACGTGTTCGACAACGTGATGCTGCCCCTCAATATCCGCGGATTCGACCGCCGGGAAGCGGTGCGGAGAGTTCGCGCGGCGCTCGACAAGGTCGGGCTGCTATCGAAAGAAAAGACCCATCCCATCACGCTCTCCGGCGGCGAGCAGCAACGCCTGTGCATCGCGCGCGCCATCGTGCACCGGCCGGCGATCCTGCTCGCCGACGAGCCGACCGCCAACCTCGATTCGGCCTATGCCGGCGATCTCGGCGAATTGTTCAAATCGTTCAACCAGGTCGGCGTCACGGTCATCATCGCCACCCATGATGAAAACCTCGCCGCGCGCCTGAAGCCGCGCACCATCCCGCTGCAACACGGCATGCTGGCGGAGGCGGCGCCATGAAAATCTGGCTGTTGCAGCATATCCGCACCCTGTTCGCGGTTTTTGGCAGGCTCGCGCACACCCCGGTCGCCAGCCTTTTCAACATCGGCGTCATCGGTATCGCGCTGGCATTGCCGGTCGGGTTCTACGTCGGCCTTGCCAACCTGCAGGGTTTCTCCCGCGAGCTCTCCGCCGACCCCCAGATCAGCGTGTTCCTGACACTGGATGCCGACCGCGCCGACGCCGCCCGGATCGAGAACCGCCTCAAACAGCATCCCGATGTGCGCAAGTTCAGGTATGTCTCGCGCGAAGAAGCGCTCGCCGACATCAAGAACAGCGCCGGCCTCGCCGACGTCGTCGCAAGCCTGGAACAGAATCCGCTACCCGACGCATTTGTCGTCGACGCCAGAGACAACGCTACGCCAACCCTTGCGAAACTGCGCGACGAGTTCGCGCGCTGGCCCAAGGTCGCGCATGCGCAACTCGACGCGGCGTGGGCGCGGCGCCTGGAAGCGGCGCTCAAGCTCGGCCGGCAGGCGGTGCTGATACTGACGGCCTTGCTTGCTTTCGCGCTCGTTGCGATCACTTTCAACACCATCCGGCTGCAAATCCTCACGCAGCGCGATGAAATCGAGGTTGCCAAGCTGATCGGCGCCACCGATCCTTACATCCGCCGGCCGTTTCTATACTTTGGCGCCGTACAGGGTCTGGCGGGCGGATTGACGGCTTGGGCCATCATCTGGGTCAGCATCTATCTGCTCAACAACGGCCTGGCTGATCTGTCGCAGCT
>CAYIRZ010000172.1:0-6935 GCA_964365845.1 uncultured Streptomycetaceae bacterium | reverse complement strand
AAAGAACGAGGCGAAAAGAACGCCATGCGCAAGTGACGTTTGTTCCGGCCAACACGGGGTTGCGACGCGCAAAGCTTCTTTTTCTTAAGCAGCCTGTCGCCGAAGCGTCGATCAACGGCGATCCGTTAACACTATTCGTTCCGGTGAATGGGGACCAAGTCCGACAGGCTGCTAGGGCAACTCAATTTCCTTCTGCATACTTTAGTTTCCTTTTTCACATCAGGCGGTTAAGAACGATACCCGCGCCTGTCGTCACCCTTCGCAACCGCTTCCGCCCCTCGGCGAGTCATAGGGTTACAGCGCCGGATCAATTCGTATCAAATCACATTCAAAAATTCTCGTTAGCAGTTGACTTAACAGGATTTTTACATCTATAGTGCGAGGATGGAAGCGGAACTCAAATCGCTCGAACAAAAAATAAATCAATTCGTCGAGCTGTGCCAGCGCCTGCGTATCGACAATCAGCAATTACGCCAGCAGCTCGCTTCCATCCTCAACGAAAACAAGCAGCTTGAAGAAAAAATCAGCAACGCAACAGGCCGCTTGGAGAATCTGCTTAATCAGATTCCTGAAGACAACGCATGAGCGCCGAACCCAAGGGTCTGCAGATCAACATCATGGGGCGCGAATTCCGCGTCGCCTGCCCCGAGGAAGAACAAAAGGGCCTGCTCGAAGCCGTCGATTATCTCAACCGGAAAATGAATGAGATCAAGGATCACGGCAAGGTGATCGGGCTCGAGCGCATAGCCATCATGGCCGCGCTCAATATTACGCACGAATTTCTCTCGACCAAAGTCGGCGGTGGTTTTGACATCGCAGAGATAAAGCGTAGAATGAATAATATGGAGACAGTGCTTGATCAGGCCATATCCGATCAAAGCGAGCTGTTCTAAGTTTCCCCTGCGGTGTTTGTTAAGGCCTTAAAATCTTTGAACCAATAGTCTGACTCTGGTTGCCGGCTCTGTCAGCACCGGTGTGCGCGTCCCTACGGAAGCGCCTAATGGGCTCCAAAGGCAACCACCTTGAACCTCGGTTCAAGAAACTGGCCTGACGGCACAGGCGGGGGATCGATACAAAAATGCGGCTTAGCCGCATTTTTTTTGCCGTCGTTGACGGCAAGTAACCGGTAAAAGGTGAGCAGTAAGCAGCGAGGAGGGTTGCCTTGATGTGAACGCCTCTTGTTTGTTTTACCGCTTACTGCTCACTGCTCACCAACGATATGCGCTACTGGTTGATGAAATCCGAACCCAATGCCTACAGCATCAACGATCTGGCAAAGGACAGGACGACCGCCTGGAACGGGGTGCGCAATTACCAGGCGCGTAATTTCATGCGCGATCAGATGCGGCTGGGTGACCGCGCTTTCTTTTACCACTCGAACTGTGAAGAGCCCGGCGTCGTCGGCATTGCCGAGGTATCCAAGCTTGCCTACCCGGACACCACGCAGTTCGACAAGAAGAGCAAGTACCATGATCCGGACTCGAAGCCGGATGACCCCAGATGGCTGAATGTCGATATCAGGTTCGTCAAAAAAACGCGGCTGGTAAGCCTCTCCGAATTGCGCAGTCACAAGACGTTGAAAAACATGCGCGTGCTTGCAAAGGGAAATCGCCTGTCGATCACCCCCGTCGATCCCACAGAGTGGGAATTCATCATTGGCATACTTTAGGAATCGGTACTCGGGCCCCACGGTTTCGAAACAAACTACCCTTGCTTTCTAGTCATGACGCTCGCGGAATTGCTGCAACAACTCGAAAAGCGCCTGCCCGGTCAAATTCTCGGCGGCAGCGCCGCGGAAACGCTGGGGAAAGCCCGCGCCGGAAAACACCAGCATGAGCTGGTGGGGAAAATCATCGCGGGTCTGTTCGAAAAAAACGGGCTTCCCGACGCCGCCGCGCCGATCTCGCGCTCACAGGCAATCACCGCCCTTGCGCCGATCCGGCTCGAATTCATGAGAGATGATGCGCCGGTCGACGGCTTCCGGCTGGTCGAAAAAATCGTCCACGCCATCGACGGCGCGTTCAACGACGAGGCATTGAGGCAGAAGGCCGAAGGCAAGTTCCCGTGACCGACTGGTGGTGGGCCTATCTCGCTCTGGGTGGATTTGTCGGTTTCTTCTCGGGATTGCTCGGCATCGGCGGCGGCTCGGCAATGGTGCCGGTGCTCGTATTCATTTTCGCCGCCAAGCAGTTCACCCCGAACTATGTGGTTCACCTCGCGCTCGGCACCGGCATCGCATCCATACTGTTCACCTCGGCCTCCAGTGTCCACAGTCACCACTGGCGCAAAGCGGTAAACTGGCGCATCGCGCGCAGGATGGTTCCCGGGGTAGTGACAGGCACTTTCTGCGGGGCGCTGCTCGCCGGCTACCTTGACGTGCGCATGCTGAGCATCGCCTTTACCGCACTCATCTACTATCTGGCGACACGCCTTCTGCTTGAAACCAAGCCGGTGGCCAGCCGCGACCTCCCCGGCAGCGCCGTCATCGCGCTGGTAGGCGGCGGCATCGGCGTGTTGTCGAGCTTGTCCGCGACTGGCGGAGCTTCGCTTGTGGTGCCCTTCCTGGTCAAGCGCAACATCAGGGTGCACGAGGCCATCGGCACCGCTGCGGCTATAGGATGGCCGCTCGCAGCCGCCGGCACCGCGGGCTACATTGTTTCGGGGCTCACCACGTCCGGATTGCCGGAATACAGTATTGGTTTCGTTTATTTGCCGGCGCTTTTCTGGATCGTCATCGCGAGCATGCTGATGGCCCCGGTGGGCGCCAGGATAGCGCATCGCACGCCCGGCAATACGCTCAAGAAAATCTTCGCGATCCTGCTCTACATTCTCGCCACCAAAATGCTGCTGAGCTTCTTTTAGACGATTCCGGCCGCGCGCAGCTTTTCGATTTCAGCATCGTTTTTGCCGAGCACTTCGCGCAGTATCTCTGCGGTATGCTGCCCAAGAACGGGCGGCGGAACCTTGTGCTCGATGGGTGTTGCCGAAAAGCGCATTGGGCTTGCCACCAGCGGCACCTTGCCGGCAGTCGGGTGGTCGAGCTCGATTTTCATGCCGCGCGCTACGATCTGCGGCTCTTCGAACACCTGCTTGATGTTATTGATCGGGCCGCTCGGCACGCCGGCCGCCTCCAGCGCCTCGACCCACTCCCGCGTGGTGCGCGTCTTGAATACCGCTTCGAGCAGCGGCGTTAGAACGGCGCGGTTTTCGACGCGCTTGCCGTTGGTCGCAAAGCGGGGATCCTTCGGCAAATTCCGGCAGCTGGCCAACTCGCAAAACTTGTTGAACAGATTGTCGTTTCCGCAGGCCAGGATGATGTCGCCGTCACGGGTCTTGAAGGTCTGATACGGCACGATATTGGGATGGGCATTGCCCAACCGCCCGGGCACCTCTCCGGTTGCCAGGTAGTTCATCGCCTGGTTGGCGAGGAATGCCGTCTGCGTGTCGAGCAGGGCGAGATCCAGATGCTGGCCAACGCCGGTTTCGGCGCGATGCGCGATCGCAGCGCATACGGCAACGCTCGCATACATGCCGGTCATGATGTCGACGATCGGCACGCCGACGCGCTGCGGCCCGCCACCCGGCAGATCGTCGCGCTCACCGGTAATGCTCATGAGTCCGCCCATGCCTTGTATCATGAAATCATAGCCGGGACGCTCGCGGTAGGGGCCGGTGTGGCCGAAGCCGGTCACTGAGCAGTAAATCAGCCGCGGGTTGATTTTTTTCAGGTCATCATAGCCCAGGCCATAACGCGCCAGGTCGCCGAACTTGTAGTTCTCGAGCAGCACATCGCATTGCCTGGCAAGCTCGCGCACGATCTGCTGCCCCTCAGGTTTGGACAAATTCACCGTAATCGACTTTTTGCCACGATTGGCTGCAGCAAAATAGGCGGATTCCCCGGTGTCCTTTCCGTTTGCGTCCTTGAGCCACGGCGGGCCAAAAGCGCGCGAATCATCCCCGCTCCCGGGACGCTCGACCTTGATGACTTCGGCGCCGAGATCGGCGAGGTTCTGCCCGGCCCATGGGGCGGCGAGCACGCGGGAAAGATCGAGCACACGGATATGTGATAACGGTCCTGGCATTTGCTGAATTCCGAAAAAATCAGTCACAGAGAAGGGTTTCGATTTAACGGCCGACGAATTTCGGTTTCTTCTTGTTGATGAATGCCTCGTAGCCGATGCGGTAATCCTTGGTCTTGAAATAGGCGAAGTTTTCCTCGATTTCGGCAGAGGTCAAGGGTTCGGGCCGGGGCGTAAGCCGCCGCACGAACTGCTTGTGCCAACGCGCCACCAGCGGGGCACCATCGGCGATGCGCCGCGCCGTTGCATAAACCTCGTCTTCCAGCTTGTCGTCGGGCACGACGCGCGTGACCACCCCCCTGGCCCAGGCTTCCTGCGCGTCCCACACTCTTCCCTCCAGCAGAATTTCCAGCGCTACCGCCCGTCCTATCAGGGGCAGCAGCGCAGAAAGCTCGTCAGAGGCGATGGCAAAGCCCAGCCGGTTTATCGGCGCGCCGAAACGGCCGGATTCACCCGCAATCCTGAGATCGCATTGGCACGCAATTTCCAACCCGCCACCAACGCACGATCCATGGATCATGGCAACCGTCGGGTGCCGGCACTCGCCGACCGCTTTCAACACCCCGTGAACGTATTCCCGGTGGTAGACCTTGCCCTGCTCGACGTTGTCGCGCACCTGCGCGAATTCAGCGATGTCGGCACCGGCGGCGAACGCCTGTTGGCCGGCGCCGCGCAGCACGATGCACCGCAGACCGTCATCTGCCGAAAGCTCGCCCATCACGCGCGCCAGCTCCCGCCACATGCCGACCGTCAAGGCATTGAGCTTGCCGGGATTATCAAGCGCGACGGTAACGATGTCGCCTTCGCGATTTACGAGCACGCCTTGCGTCATGGTTGCCAGTATGGTGAAAAGTCCAACATTCTAAGCCATATCGAATACCCGCTTTCCGCGGCAAGCGAACCGTAGCCGATGAAGCCCGCTCCGAGCACCGCGGCAGGCACGCCAAGCGCGTCGTTCGTCCCGTTAAGGAGCTTGTTGGATTCAAGTCCGACAAGCTCCTATCGCCCAAGAATACTCGCCAGCTCACCGAAATCAGCCACGATCAGATCGGGCTGGTAAGGCCCTTGGCCAAAAGGTCTTTTGCGCCTGTCCACAAAGCAGGCGTGCATGCCGTACCCTTTGGCCCCCACGCAGTCGAACGCATGGTTCGCGACAAACAGGATTTCATCCGGACTTGCTCCCAGCAACTCGGCCGCTTTTCTGTAAGTTGCCACATGCGGCTTGAATGAACTGGCCTCAGCCACCGATATGATGCGGTCGAACTCGATACCCAGATAGGGACGCGCATTGTCCAGCATGTCGGGATCGCCATTGGACAGTATCGTCAGCTTGTAGCGTTTCCCGAGCCTTTTAAGGGCATCAACCACATCGGGAAACGGCCGCAGGGTTTCGATGCGCGCCACCAGCTGCTTCACCTCATTCTGCGTGTGGGGGATGCCGGCACGCTCCAGCGTATAGGTCAGCGCCCGCCTGCCGATCTCGCGATATGGCGTGTGGTCGCGGTGCAGCAAGGCATCGATCATCGAGTTCTCGAAATGGGTACGGCGCCACCAGGTCACCAGCGCATCGGGCCGGCCGCCCCATCCTTTGGCTTTGAGATAAGGGGTGACGGCTTCGGTCAGCCCACCCTGCATGTCCACGACCGTGCCATAGAGATCGAACATCAGTATCTTGACCTGATCGTTGAGCTTATCAACCGTAATCACTTGCTTATCCTCCGCTAATCAGACTGCTCGCCAGCGCCGGGAACACCATCGTCCTCGATGCCGCTGAGAGCTCGTTAACTACTGGTGCGCGAAAAGCTTTTTGCCTGCGACCGGCAGCTCTGCCGTAAGGATATCTCCAGACAGCGACTCCGTGATGTAGAGAGTACGTCGGTCGGGGCCGCCGAAGGCGATGTTGGCCAAATGGTGGTGGTGGGGATTCTTCGAGTACACGAGATGCGTCGGCAGCATATTGCTGTCAAAGCGCCAGATGCCCACCCCCAGATGGCAGACGAGAATTCCGTTCTCCGCATCCATCTCTATGCCGTCAGGGCCGCCGACACCGCCGGAGAGCTGCACGGCCACGCCCGTCTTGGAGATCGAGCCGTCGGCCATAATCGGCAGGCGCCAGATCTGCTGCGAACGCGTGACGCCGACATAGCAATGCTTATCGGTGGTGCTTAACGTGATGCCATTGGGGCTGGGCACGTTGGTGCACAGCCGGTCAAGGCGGCCATCGTGGGTCAGCCGGAACACGCGGCCGGTGGGATCGGCAATGCCGGTCTGGCCCTGATCGGTGAAATAGAGATCGCCGTTCGCGGCGAAATGCAGGTCATTCAGACCCTTGAAGCCCTCGCTGTAGGCGGTGCGCAATACGGTTTCGAGCTTGCCGGTCTTCGGGTCGAGGACGAGCAGGCCTTCCTTGTAATCGGCGATGAAGATACGCCCATCCTTATGGATCTTGAGGCCATTCGGCCAGCCGTCATACTGGATTACCAGTTCCCAGTCGCCCTTGGGCGTGATGCGGAAAATACGCCCGAACGGAATGTCCACGAACCAGAGATTCCCTTCACGATCGAAAGATGGCCCTTCGAGAAAACATTCGACTTCCGCTCCCTGGCGGTTCGGATCGGACCATGCGGTGCGCTGTTTCTTGCGGAACTTGGCAGGCATCGACATGAAGACTTTCGTCTCGATAAGCTGCGGTTGCTGGAATGGATTGAACATGATGCCCTGTCCTTTCTTGTTAACCGAGACCGACAATTGCCGCGTTGATCATACTTGCTTCCTTGAAAACAGCCGTAATTTTACCCGGCTTCGGCGTCGCTGCGCCATTGTGACAGGCTCTGCACCCCGGTTGACAGGGCCGGG
>CAYIRZ010000171.1:0-6940 GCA_964365845.1 uncultured Streptomycetaceae bacterium | reverse complement strand
GCTCACTGCTCACTGCTCACTGCTCACTGCTCACTGCTCACTGCTTACCGCTCACCAAAGAATAAGGAGGAGCAATGTCACAACAAGCCAGCCACGTTATCCCGGTCGAAGCGTCGGTCACGCTCGACGGTTTGTTCCGCGAGCGGGTGAAGCGCACCCCTGACCTTGTTGCCTACCGCGATTTCAACCAGCAGCATGGCAACTGGCGCGATTTTACCTGGGCCCAGATGAACCATCAGGTGGCGCGCTGGCAGGCCGCGCTCGAGAAAGACGGGCTGCAAGCCGGCGACCGCGTTGCAGTCATGCTGCGCAACTCGCCCGAATGGGTGATGTTCGACCAGGCGGCGCTGGGCCTGGGGCTGGTGGTAGTGCCGCTTTATACCCAGGACCGTCCCGACAACATGGCCTATATCCTCAACGACGCCGGTTGCAAAGTGCTGTTGTTCGAAGGCATGGAGCAGTGGCAAAGCCTGTCCGGCGTGCGCGACCAGTTGGACGGTCTGGTGCGCATTCTTGTAGTCAGCGCGCTGCCGGATGTGGTGGACGAACCGCGCCTGAAATGGATCGGTGAATGGCTGCCGGACGAAGGGGGCGAAATGCACCATGTGCCGCGCGATCCGCATGCGCTGGCCACTGTCGTGTATACCTCGGGCACCACGGGGCGGCCCAAAGGGGTGATGTTGTCCCACAACAATATCCTGAGCAATGTCGCGGCCTGCCTGGGCGTGGTTGCCCCGGGGCACGAGGATATCTTCCTGTCGTTCCTGCCGCTGTCGCACACTCTGGAGCGCACCGCCGGTTATTATCTGCCGATGGCGTCGGGATCGGCTGTCGGCTACGCGCGCTCGATTCCGCAGCTCGGCGAGGATTTGCAGACCATACGCCCGACTTTTCTGATTTCGGTGCCGCGCATCTATGAGCGCGTCTACGGCGCCATCCGCGCCAAGCTCGACGAGGGCCCGCCGCTCAGGAAAAAACTGTTCCAGATGGCGGTCGACGTCGGTTACGCGCGTTTCGAGCATGCGCAGGGCCGGGGGCCATGGCTACCATCGTTCCTGCTGTGGCCGGTGCTCGATGTGCTGGTGGCGAAGAAAATACTGGCGCGGCTCGGTGGCCGGATGCATGCGGCGATTTCCGGCGGCGCCGCGCTCCCTCCCGATATCTCCCGCGTATTTCTCGGTCTCGGCCTGAATGTGCTGCAGGGCTACGGTCTGACGGAGACCAGCCCGACGGTTGCGGCCAACCGGGTCGATGACAACGTGCCGGCGAGCATAGGACGCCCGGTTCCCGGCGTGGAGGTCAGGCTCGGAGACCGGAATGCGCTGCTGATCAAGGGACCGAACGTCATGCTCGGCTACTGGAAAAACGAGGAGGCAACGCGGCAGATGATCCAGCCCGACGGCTGGCTCAATTCCGGCGATACCGCGCGCATCGACGCGCAGGGACATATCTTCATTACCGGCCGCTTGAAGGAAATCATCGTCATGTCGACCGGCGAGAAGATCCCGCCGGCCGACATGGAAGCGGCGATCATGCGCGATCCGCTGTTCGACCAGGTGATGCTGCTGGGCGAGGGCAAGCCCTACTTGAGCGTGATGGCAGTGCTCAATGCCGACCGCTGGAGCAAGCTTGCCGCCGAGCATGGACTCGACGGCAACGCTCCCGGCACCGTGAAATCAAAGCAGGTCGAGGGGATTGTCCTGGGACGCATTACAGCGCAACTCAAGGCGTTTCCCGGCTATGTTCAGGTGCGGCGCGCAACACTCACGCTGGAGCCGTGGACGGTGGAGAACGGACTGCTCACGCCGACCATGAAGCTCAGGCGCGCAAAAGTGCTGGAGAAGTTCAACGCCGAGATCGACCGGATGTATGTCGGTCACTAGAAACAACGATGAATGCGGAATGATGAACGCGAAACGAGGAAAAGGATGCAGGCAGCCATGATTTTTGTTCATCGTTCATCGCTCATCGCTCATCATTTATATGGCTGAGACGACGTCGCTGCCGCAGGGCAAAGAGCCGACGCTGCGCCTGGTGCCGATGCCGGCCGACGCCAGTCATACCGGGGATATTTTCGGTGGCTGGATCATGTCCCAGGTCGATCTCGCCGGCAGTGTACCGGCGATGCGGCTCGCCAAGGGGCGCGTGGCCACCGTGGCGGTGAATTCGTTTCACTTCAAGCAGCCGGTGATGGTCGGCGATCTGGTCAGCCTATACGCGGAGGTGGTGCGGGTCGGGCGCACCTCGATCACGGTCAATGTCGAAGTCTATGCCCAGCGCCGGCCTGACGAGCAGATCTGCGTCAAAGTCACCGAGGCCACTCTGACGTATGTCGCCGTGGATAATAACCGCCGCCCGCGCGTTGTTTCTGCGCAACAATAATATCCGGGCTTGGGTGATTTTGTTGTTAAAAATCCGGTGCGGAGTAAGATGGTCTTGTTCGAAAAACAATAATCGAATCACGAGGACGATTACCGAAGAAGCGAGGGTAACATTAAAAAAATTAATAAAATCATGATGTTATCCATGTCTTCCGCATTGGTTGGAATGGCGGGTGGTGCCCATGCGTCGGGATTCCAGCTGATCGAGCAGAATGCGAGCGGTCTGGGTAACGCCTACGCCGGACAGGCCGCTGCAGCCGAGGATGCCAGCACCGTTTATTTTAACCCTGCGGGCATGACCCGCCTCCCGGGGAAAAATCTTGTCTTCGCGGGCCACCTGATCAAGCCGTCGGCCACTTTCAATAACACGGGAACCACGCAGGCTGTCTCGACGACAGGCGGGCTAGGGCCTTTTTCCTTGAACGGCAACGGCGGTGACGCCGGCGACCTCGCGGTCATTCCGAGCGCTTATCTATCCTGGCAACTGGGGCCACGACTGTATGCCGGCGTGGGCGTCACCGTACCGTTTGGGCTCAAGACCGAGTACGATGCCAACTGGATGGGACGCTTCCACGCCCTGAAGTCGGAAATCAAAACGATCAACGTCAACCCAAGCATTGCCTATAAAGTCAACGACACCATTTCGCTCGGCGCCGGACTCAATTACCAGCACGTCGAAGCCGAACTGACCAAGGCGGTGAACTACAGCTTCGTCGCTTCGACCGTCGGGGTTGCCGGGGTTGCGAACAACACGGATGGCAGCAACAAGATCGAGGGCAAGGACAATGCCTGGGGCTTCAATTTTGGGGTGATGATCAACCCCGGTCCCAACACCAATATCGGATTCGCCTATCGCTCGGCGATGAATTTCAAGCTCTCCGGAAACGCGGCGTATTTTGGGCGTCCGGGGTTACTGGATACGGCGATTGCGGGCGGAAATGTCGCCGCTTTCAATCAGGTCGGCGACAGCCCGGTCACCGCCGACCTCAAGCTGCCGGCGACTTTCTCGGCGGCCCTGAAGCACCAGATCAATCCGACATGGGACGTGCTCGCCGATGCCACCTGGACGCAGTGGAGCACGCTGAAATCGCTCAACATCGTTCGCAGCACTAATGCCCTGCTCGAGAGCACGCCTTTCGAGTGGCGGGACACGTGGCGTGTTGGCGTCGGATTCAACTACCGGCCCAGCGGCGCGTGGACGGTGCGCGCCGGTATCGCTTATGACCAGACGCCGGCGTCGAACACCTACCGCACGCCGCGCCTTCCCGACGAGAGCCGGACGTGGCTGGCGCTCGGCGGGCAGTACAAGGTGTCGAAGGCCGGCGCGATCGATTTCGGCTACGCGCATTTGTTCATGAAAGACCCGGCGGTCGCGTTGACCGGCCCGCCCGCGCTGTCCGCCGCCGCGGCGCTCGGGCGCGGCAATCTGGTCGGCAATTACAACAGCAAGGTCGACATCCTGAGCATCCAGTACCGTCACACCTTCTAGCCCGCCGCGGCGCTAGGCCGTTTTTTTCGGAGGATGATTTTCATGCCGGCGAATTCCCCTTTTGTCGTGCGCAAGGCGGCTGTTCTCGGCGCCGGCGTGATGGGCGCCCAGATCGCGGCGCACCTCGTCAATGCCAACGTCGAGGCCATCCTGTTCGAGTTGCCCGCCAAGGAAGGCGATCCCAACGGCAACGTGCTGAAAGCAGTGGCCAATCTGAGAAAGCTCGAGCCCAGTCCGCTTTCGGTCAAGTCGAAAGCGGATCATATAAAGGCAGCTAATTACGATCAGAACCTGGAACTGCTGAAGGAGTGCGACCTCATCATCGAGGCCATATCGGAACGGATGGATTGGAAAGCCGACCTGTACCGGAAAGTGGCTCCGTACATCGGCGAGCGCACGATATTCGCAAGTAATACTTCGGGTCTCAGTATTAATAAATTGTCAGAATCTTTTCCAGCGGAGCTGCGGGAAAGATTCTGTGGGGTGCATTTTTTCAATCCGCCGCGCTACATGCACCTGGTCGAGCTGATCGCGTGCCAGGAAACCGATCCGGCCATACTCGACGATCTCGAAAAATTCCTGGTCACCACGCTCGGCAAAGGCGTGATCCGCGCCAAGGACACCCCCAATTTCATCGCCAACCGCGTCGGCGTGTTTTCCATGCTGGCGACCATCCACCACGCGCAACGGTTTAATATCGGTTTCGATACCGTCGATGCGCTGACCGGCGCGCTGATCGGCCGGCCCAAGAGCGCGACTTTCCGCACCGCCGACGTGGTCGGTCTCGATACCTTCGCGCACGTGGTCAACACCATGAAGGAGACGCTGCCCGGCGATCCCTGGTACCAGTATTACGACGTGCCGGCCTGGCTCAAGACGCTGATCGGCCAGGGCGCGCTGGGGCAGAAGACCAGGCGCGGCGTATATCAGAAGCAGGGCAAGGACATTCACGTGCTCGATCCCGCCGCCGGCACCTATCGCCTGGCCGAGGGCAAGGCCGACGAGTCGGTAGTGGAAATCCTCAAGCACAAAATCCCGGCGGAGCGGCTCGCGCAATTGCATGCGAGCGATCATCCCCAGGCGCAGTTCCTGTGGTCCATTTTTCGCGATTCTTTCCACTACTGCGCGGCGCACCTGGCCGAGATCGCCAATAACGCACGCGATCTCGATTGTGCCATCCGCTGGGGCTTTGGCTGGGAGCGCGGGCCCTTCGAACTGTGGCAGGCGGCGGGCTGGCACAAGATCGCCGGCTGGATCGCGGAAGACATCGCCGTGGGCAAGGCGATGGTCAACACCCCCTTGCCGGCATGGGCGATGGAGGCGGGGCGCACCGGCGTACACGGTCCGCGGGGTTCTTTCGCGCCGGCGCAGAATGTCTATCAGCCCCGTTCAGCCTTGCCGGTATACAGACGCCAGGCTTTCCCCGATCGCCTGCTCGGCGAGGACACGAAATACGGCGAGACGATTTTCGAGACCGACGGCGTGCGCTGCTGGCATACCGGCGACGACATTGCCATCGTCAGCTTCAAGAGCCGCATGCACGCCATCGGCGACGACGTGCTCGACGGCGTGCTCGCCGCCATCGAGGAGGCCGAGCGCAACTATATGGGGTTGCTGATCTGGCAGACCGAGCCGCCGTTCTCGGTCGGGGCCAATCTCAAGAAAACCCCGGCGGGCGGCGGCCAGTCACGGCCATCCGCATTCGGCAGGTTCTTCAAAAAACTCAGGCGCGAAGCGGAGTCGCTGGCGCTCAAGGCGGCGCGCCAGTTGGGTGTCGCCGACCAGCTGATGGCGGGCAAGCTCGCCGCAGTCGAGCATCTGGTCGAGCAGTTCCAATATACGACCCAGCAGCTGAAGTATTCGATGGTGCCGACGGTGGCGGCGGTCGACGGCCTGGCGCTGGGCGGCGGCTGCGAGTTCATCATGCATTGCGATCGCGCGGTGGCGACGCTCGAGAGCTACATCGGCCTGGTCGAGGTCGGCGTCGGCCTGATCCCCGCCGGCGGCGGCTGCAAGGAATTCGCGTTGCGCGCAGTCGCCGACGCCAAGGGCGGGGACCTGTCGTCTTTCCTGCAAAAGTACTTCAAGGCGGTGGCGATGGCCGATATCGGCCGCAGCGCGGAACATGCGCGCGAGATCGGCTATCTGCGGCCGGCCGACAAAATCGTGATGAACCGCTTCGAGTTGCTGGAAATTGCCAAGGCCGAATTGCGCGCGCTCGCCGCGGCCGGCTACCGGCCGCCGCTCAAGCCGCGGGCGATTCCGGTGGCGGGCCGCAGCGCGATTTCGACTATCCGGGCCTTCATGGAAAACATGCTGGCCGGAGGCTATATTTCGGAGCACGATTATCTGATCGGCTGCAAGGTCGCGACCGTGATGTGCGGCGGCGATGTGGAGGGCGGAAGCCTCGTGGACGAGCAGTGGTTTCTCGACCTCGAGCGCCAGCATTTCATGGAGCTGATCGCCACGCAGAAGACGCAGGAGCGGATAGAGCATATGCTGAAGACGGGGAAGGCATTACGTAACTGAACGATGAATGATGAATGATGAATGATGAACGATGAACGGAAACTCCCGGTTTCGTGACATTCCTCATTCATCATTGACTTTGCAGGAGACCGCTATGACCCGCCAAATCCAGGATGCCTACATCGTCGCGGCAACGCGCACCCCCGTCGGCAAAGCGCCACGCGGCATGTTCAGGAACGTGCGCCCGGACGACATGCTGGCGTATGTGCTGAAGGCGGTGCTCGGCCAATGTCCGGGGCTCGATGCCGCGGCGGTCGAGGACGTGATCGTCGGTTGCGCCATGCCGGAAGCCGAGCAGGGCATGAACGTTGCGCGCATCGGACTGCTGCTCGCCGGATTTCCCGCCAACGTGCCGGGCCTGACCATCAACCGCTTCTGTTCCTCGGGCGTGCAGGCGGTGGCATTTGCCGCCGACCGCATACGCCTGGGCGAGGCTGATGTCATGATCGCCGCCGGCACCGAGAGCATGAGCATGGTGCCGCTGGGCGGCAACAAGCCATCGTTCAGCCCGGCGATTTTCGAGAGAAACGAGAACATCGCG
>CAYIRZ010000170.1:0-6942 GCA_964365845.1 uncultured Streptomycetaceae bacterium | reverse complement strand
ACGTTGAATATAAGAAATGGAGCGCTCCGTGTCAAAAATCCACTTCAAACACGAACTCTTCGTGCAATTTGCGCGTGTCGGGAAAGCACTCAGCAACGCTAACCGCCTTGAACTTCTCGAGTTCATCGCGCAGGGTGCGCGTAGCGTAGAGGAGCTTGCCAAGGTATCCGACTTGAACTTCGCGAACGCCTCGCAGCACCTTCAGGTGCTCCGGCAGGCTGGGCTTGTGACCGCGCGCAAAGAAGGATTGCGCGTGTACTATGAACTGTCCGGAGACGACGTCATTGAGCTTCTCGATATCGTTCGGCAGGTCGCGGAGAACCGGATCGCCGAGGTACGGAAACTTGTCGACACCTACCTCAGCACAAAGGACGACTTTGAGCCAATTGAAGCAAAGGAACTGCTCGCCCGGGCGCGCAAAGGCCTCGTTACAGTGCTGGATGTTCGCCCTCCGGAAGAGTACCAAGCCGGGCACCTACCGGGTGCAGTGAACATCCCCCTTTCCGAGCTCGAAAGTCGTCTTAGTAAGTTACCGAAGAACAAGGAAATCGTTGCCTATTGCCGCGGGCCCTATTGCGTGCTTGCCTTCGAAGCCGTGGCGCGATTACGAAAGAAGGGGCTGAAGGCGCGGCGTCTGAAGGACGGATACCCCGAGTGGTGCCTGCGCGGCCTTCCGGTTGAGATGGGCTGAGACTCTGCCGATGTCCGGATCGGCAATTTCGCCAGTCTTGAACCCGGCAGCCGGTCAGTACCATAAGTCATTGCATACGATATGAGCTTCTACGAAAAATGGATATTGCCGCGATTGGTAGACGTCACGATGCGGAACAAGGAAGCGACGCGTTACCGTTCGCAGATCGTGCCGCAAGCACGCGGCACGGTTCTTGAAATCGGCGTCGGCTCGGGACTTAACCTGCCTTTTTATGGAACCGGCATTGAGCAGCTCTACGGACTCGATCCTTCGGAGGAATTGTTGGCAATGGCCAGAAAAAAGGCCCGCGCCATCGCCTTCCCCATCGATTTCCTCGCGCATTCAGGCGAAGAGATTCCGTTGGACAATGGTTGCGTCGATACTGTTGTGACGACTTGGACCCTGTGCACTATCCCCGATCCGGCAAAGGCCCTGAAGGAAATGAAACGGGTGCTCAAGCCCGGCGGAATGCTGCTGTTTGCCGAACACGGCCTGGCCCCCGAGGCTAGTATCCAAGGCTGGCAGCAGTGGCTCAATCCCCTGTGGAGCAGGATCACTGGAGGATGCAATCTGAACCGGAAAATGGACGAACTGATCCAGGTTTCAGGCTTCCAGATAGTGGAACTAAAAATGGAGTATGCGGAAGGACCGCGCCCCATGAGTTACGTGTATTCCGGCCGGGCTCAGCCAGCCTCTCGACATGATGGCCGGTAGGTCAGGCGCTGTCTCGCCTCCCACTCGATTGTCCGTCGACCGGGTGATATGCTTGCAACAACTTCAGGAACGGGGAAGCCGGTCAATGAAGACCATTGCGGTAACCGACGTCGGCAAGCTCAGGAACGAGCTCAACAAATACAAGAAGGGCAAGAAGCTCGACATCCGCCTGTTCAACCAGGTGGCGCGGCTGGCATGGCTGGGCAAAATCGTGCTGTGCCCGCTTGACCCTGAAGATCCGGAGTGCAAAGCCTGGCTGCTGCATCTGCAGCCCCTGGAGGGCCTCGCAGCCGAGATCATCAGGCTCGACGAAGATCTGAACGGCATGCCGTTCGCCTCGCAAATCCATGTCCTCGACGCCGAGCAGGGCGACCATCTCGCGGCGATTTTCCGCGACGGCATGGCGCACCGTGCGCACGAACTGCAGGCGCTCGAAAAACGCGATTTCTATTTCGAGAAATACTTCAATCGCGAAAAGCAACCCTAGCCACAGAGGTCACAGAGAACACAGAGGAGTTCAATGTATATTGCCCATCCGTCGTTGGTTTGCCTGCGTTGCGGGCTGTTAGTCCACGTATGAAGTCGGGATGCGGGACGTTTCTCTGTGATCTCTGTGTCCTCTGTGGCCAATGAATTTCATTTCCGCACGCTTTATTGACGTCGGACTGCTCGAACCCGTGCTGTTTCACGCAACGTACATGGGCATTGCCGATGCGCTGGCGCCCGACGATTTGCCGGTCGTGATGTGGGGAAGCAGCATGCCGCACATCTCGCTGGGGCAGAGCCAGGATCGTTGCGCCGAACTTGCCACGGAGCTTGAGGTGCCGGTGGTCACGCGGCCGCTCGGCGGCGGCGCGGTGTGGGTCGATGAATCGCAATATTGCTTCGTGCTGATCGCGCCGCTGGAGCATGCGCCGCCGCGGCCCACGGACTGGTTCGGGTGGGGACTCGAACCCGCGCTTGCCACTTACCGCCGCTTCGGGCTGCCGGTCGAGCGCCGCGAGCAGGACCTGTGGCTTGCCGGACGCAAGATTGCCGGCAGCGGCGCGGCGACTATCGGCCGCTGCGCGGTGTTCGCGAGCAGCTTTCTGCTGAGTTTTCCCGCTGAACGCTTTGCGCGCTGCATCGCGAGTCCCCTTCGACCAGGCTCAGGGCAGGCTCCGAACGGGTTTCACGAATGGCTGCTGGCGGCGCTCAGGCAGGCGATGACCGATTGGGAAAGTCATCAAACTCCGCCCGAAGCAGGCGAGCTGTGTAATGCGTTCCGCGAAGCGGTAGCGGAAAAACTCGGCTGGCGACTTGCGGATTCCGCGTTGAGTGCGGCGGAACTCGTGGCGCGCGGGGAGGCACTGGGCGAGCTTGCCGCGCCGGTTCAGGCGAGCGGCAGGCGGATGGTGGCCGACGGCGTGAAGCTTAATGCCGGGATGTTTGTCTTTGAGCGCTGGCTGGAAGGCGGCGCCGAGCTGAGCCTGGCGCGCGACGGTGTGGTGATCAGGCGCTGCTGCGGGCGGCTTGAGAAAATGCCTAGGAGTTTGTCGGACTTGTGTTCGACAAACTCCTAACGCTACGCGTTCCGGTAAGTGGGGCCAAGTCCGACAGGCTGCTAGGGTGAGAGGGAATTGATGGCGGGAATATCGAGAAGAGCGTGGCTCGGGCGCACAGCGGCGGTTGCGCTGAGCATGACGTGCCTGCGCGAGGCGCTGGCGGCGGGCGCCGTGGAAAAGGGCGTTTCCCGCGTGCGGGGCGACGTGCGCATCAACAACAAGCCCGCCAAGCAGGGGATGCAAGCAAAGCCGGGCGACGTGATCACCACCGGGCGCGACGCGGAACTGGTCGTCGTCGTTGGCCGCGACGCTTTCCTGGTGCGAGCGGAGACGCAGATCGAACTTGCGGGAGATGCGACCCGGCTCGTCGTGAGCGCTCTGCGCGTCGTAACCGGCGCGCTGCTTTCGGTATTCGCGCCGGGGGAGAGAAAGCGCATCCAGACCCCGACAGCGACGATCGGCATCCGCGGCACCGGCATCTACGTTGCGGTCGAGGCCATGCGCTCCTATATTTGCACCTGTTACGGCGAGGCGGAACTGGTGCCGGCGGACGACCCGCAGCAGGCTGAGATGGTGCGCACCACGCATCACGACCAGCCGCGCTACGTTTACCGAAAGGGCATGCCGCACATGATCGAAAGGGCGCCCGTGATCAACCATACCGATGCCGAACTGGTCCTGCTTGAGAGCCTGGTCGGCCGGAAGGTGCCGTTCGACCCTGCGCTCTACTAGCTTTATCCAGTCATCCAATCACTGCATTACCCAACCTCAAGGCCTGAACTTACTCGCGTCATGGCTACGCCTACTATCGCTTCGCGACTGCAACGCCGCTTCATCACCATGAGCAGCGATCAGAAACTGCTCGCGCGCCTGCACGACGAGCTGCCTGAAGGGTGGGAGATGACGACGACCCTGAGCCTCGATGATCTTGGCGGCTTCCAGGACATCCTGCAGTACCGTTTCATCCTGTTGGATCTGGATGACTGCGAGACCTTCGACCCGCTCGACGTCATCCGCCAAGTCCGGACGGAATTGATGCTTAACAATACGATTATCTGCTTCGGCGGTGCGCCCGACGTGCGCGGCGAAGCAAGGCTGGCCCGCGCCGACCGCTTCTTCGAGCGTGCCGAGATCGTTGACAAGATGAAGGTATTCTGCGGGCAGTACGGCTGGTGAAGCAGTGATTGAGTGATTCGGTAACGAAGGATTGATGGAAACTCCCGACCGTGAAGGTTGCTGTTTTGATCAGCTGATCACTTGTCGCTAAGCGGGGTTGACGGGAAATTTCCGGATTGCGGCAAACACTCGTTTAATGCCGCGCCACAGTTTTGGCAGCAGCCACAGCGCGAACAGAATGAATACCGTGAGCAGCGCAAGAAAAACCAGCGGATATTTCAACGCCAACCATAAACCCGCCAAAGCCAGCGTGTCCTCGCTGAAGGAGGCTGTCCAGTTACTGAACGGTTCCGGAGAAGTGTTGATCAGCGCCCGGCCGCCGGATTTGGCGAAATGACTGCCGGCGGCAATCACGCCGCCCAGCAGTCCGGCTGCAATGCCGAAAGCAGGGTTGCTACCGGCCACCGCTGCGGCGGCAAGCAGCGCACCGGCGGGAATGCGAACGAAGGTGTGGACGGCGTCCCACAACGAATCGAAGCCGGGGATCTTGTCGGCGAAAAATTCGACCACGAACAAAAACCCCGATACCGTCATCACGGTGGGGTGCGCAAGCACCCGCAGGCTTTCGGGAAGGAGGTAAATGCCGGCGTGGTGCAGGACGCCGAGAAAGAACAGCACGGCATAAAGCCGCACCCCGCTTGCCCAGCCCAAGCCCGCCGCCATCGCGATTGCAGCTATCGGATCCATTCGTTTCAATAATC
The DNA here is from genome assembly GCA_964365845.1 of uncultured Streptomycetaceae bacterium. GTDB lineage: Bacteria > Pseudomonadota > Gammaproteobacteria > Burkholderiales > SG8-41 > CAKKQX01. The sequence continues at coordinate 2,116 of CAYIRZ010000170.1, read as the reverse complement.
CCAGATCCCGTGCTTCAGTCTGGCGTGAACGCTATGGGTGCGGCAATGGGGGTTAGACTCCGCCGAGCTTGGCGAGCTGCTCCCTGATCTGCCCCAGCGTCGACGAGAACCGGGCCAGCCGCTGTTTCTCCTGCGCCACCACCGGTGGCGGTGCGCGTTCGACAAAGCCGGGGTTGGCAAGCTTGGCTTGCGCCTTGCCGATTTCGTTCTCGAGACGAGCCCTTTCCTTGTTGAGGCGTTCACGCTCGGCCGCGACGTCGATTTCAACCTTGAGCATGAGCTTGAACTCGCCGACGATGGAAACCGGGGCATCGGCCGCCGGCAGTTCTTTTTCGATCACGACCCCGGTGAGCCGCGCCAGGGTGGTGAGATAAGGGGTGAACGCGGCAAGGCGCGCCTGGTCGCCCTGCGCCAGCAACGGCATTTTCTGCGAAGGCGCGATGTTCATCTCGCTTCTGAGCGTGCGGCAGGCGGTGACGAGCTGCTTGAGGATGCCGACCTCGTGTTCCGCGGCTTCGTCGATGCGCTCCTGCTGCGGCGCTGGATAGGGCTGTAGCATGATGGCGGGCCCGGTCTTGCCTGCAAGCGGCGCGATTTTTTGCCACAGTTCTTCCGTGATGAAGGGGATCACCGGGTGAGCGAGCCGCAGGATGGTTTCCAGTACGCGCAGCAGCGTGCGTCGCGTGGCGCGTTGCTGGGTTTCCGTGCCTTGCTGGAGTTGTACTTTCGCGAGTTCGACATACCAGTCGCAGTACTCGTCCCAGACGAATTCATAGACCGCGCGGGCGAGCAGGTCGAAGCGATAGTCGGCGAAATGTTTCTCCATCTCGCCTTCGACCCGCTGCAGCAGGCTGATGATCCATTTGTCGATTTCGGAAAACTCGAGCGGCAGCGATTCGTCCAGCCCGACGTCCTTGCCGTCGCAGTTCATCAGCACGAAACGAGTCGCGTTCCATAGCTTGTTGCAGAAATTGCGGTAGCCGTCGCAGCGGCTGAGGTCGAACTTGATGTCGCGGCCGGGCGAGGCGAGGCTGGCAAAAGTGAAGCGCAGCGCGTCGGTGCCAAAGGCCGGAATGCCATCGGGGAATTCCTTGCGCGTGCGCTTTTCGATGGCCTGCGCCTGGCGCGGATCCATGAGACCGAAGGTGCGTTTCTTGACCAGGTCCTCGATGCCGATGCCATCGATGAGGTCGATCGGGTCGAGCACGTTGCCCTTGGACTTCGACATTTTCTGCCCTTCGGCGTCGCGGATCAGGCCGTGGACATAGACGTGCCTGAACGGGATCTTGCCGGTGATGTGCTTGGTCATCATGACCATGCGCGCCACCCAGAAGAAAATGATGTCGAAACCGGTGACCAGCACCGACGAGGGCAGGTAAAGATCGAGCGCGGGATTCGACTTGGACGGGTATTCCGGCGTCCAGTCGAGCGTCGAGAACGGCCACAGCGCCGAGGAATACCAGGTGTCGAGCACATCCTCATCGCGATTCAATGCGCCGGTATGACCTTTGACTGCGGCCAGCGCTTGGGCTTCGGTCTCGTCATGGGCAACGTAAACATTGCCCTGCTCGTCGTACCACGCCGGAATCTGATGTCCCCACCACAACTGGCGCGAGATGCACCAGTCCTGGATGTTATTGAGCCACTGGTTATAGGTATTGACCCAGTTCTCGGGAACGAACTTGATCTCGCCAGAGGCCACGCATTCCAGTGCCTTCCCGGCGATGGACTTGCCGTCGGGGCCGGGTTTGCTCATGGCGACGAACCACTGGTCGGTGAGCATCGGTTCAACGGCTTCGCCGGTGCGCCCGCAGCGCGGCACCTTGAGCCGGTATTTCTCGGTCTTTTCCAGCAGGCCCAGGGAATCGAGATCGGCGACAATGCGCCTGCGTGCCTCGTAGCGGTCGAGGCCGCGGTAGGCGGCGGGCCCGCTGTCGTTGATTTTCGCGTCGAGTGTCAGGACGCTGATCATCGGCAGTTGATGCCGCTGCCCTATCTGGTAGTCGTTGAAATCGTGCGCCGGGGTGATCTTCACGCAGCCGGTACCGAACTCGCGATCGACGTACGCATCGGCGATGACCGGAATTTTCCTGTCACATAGCGGCAAGCGGATCGC
>CAYIRZ010000169.1:0-6990 GCA_964365845.1 uncultured Streptomycetaceae bacterium | reverse complement strand
TGGGGCCGCCTTCCTGGCGGATCGCGACCACCGACGGTTCGTCGAGCACGATGCCTTTGCTGCGCACATAGATCAGCGTATTTGCGGTGCCGAGGTCGATCGCGAGGTCGTCGTTAAAGTAGCTGCTTAAGAAACCGAACATAAGGCGTTCCAAGTAAAGGAAATGGTGCTGCACATTAGCGGGTTATGATACCCTATGCAGCTAAGATTTTTAAGGGTTTTCCGAGGATATTTATGGCGCTGACACTGGATGATGTGAAACGCGTTGCCCACCTCGCGCGACTGGCGGTTGACGACGGCGAAGCGCGGATCGCACTCGGCCAGCTCTCGGGCATTTTCAGGCTGATCGAACAGATGCAGGCGGTCGACGTCGCCGGCATCGAGCCCATGTCCCATGCGCAGGATATCGTGCTGCGTTTGCGTGACGACGCGGTCACCGAGCAGGACCAGCACGCGCTGTTCCAGTCGGTGGCGCCGCAGGTCGAGGCCGATCTTTATCTCGTTCCCAGGGTTATTGAATAGTGAGGCGTCAGGCGTGAGACGTTAGTCCATGGACCATCTCAGGATTGCTCCTTCCGCCTCCCCCCTCACCCGTAAATGCACAACGCAACCCTCAAAAACCTGTCTGTAGACCTCGCGGCCAAAAAGCTTTCCAGCGTCGAGGTTGTCGAGTATTTTATAAATAGAATCAATAAGTTAGGTAAAAAATACAATTGCTTCATCACACTCGATGAGGAGAAAAGCCTGGCCCAGGCGCGGGCAGCCGATGCTTTGCGTGCTGCCGGCCGGGCGCAGCCACTGACCGGGGTGCCGATCGCGCAAAAGGACATTTTCTGCGCCAAGGGCTGGTTGACCACCTGCGGCTCGAAAATGTTGTCGAATTTCATTTCGCCTTACGATGCCCATGTGGTCGAGCGGCTGAACGCGGCCGGCGCGGTCAATATCGGCAAGACCAACATGGACGAGTTCGCGATGGGCTCGTCCAACGAGACTTCCTACTACGGCCCGGTGAAAAACCCGTGGGACGTCACGACCGTGCCCGGCGGCAGTTCGGGCGGTTCGGCGGCAGCGGTCGCCGCGCGGCTCGCGCCGGCGGCGACCGGGACCGATACCGGCGGCTCGATCCGCCAGCCGGCGGCGTTGACGGGGATTTCGGGACTCAAGCCGACCTATGGCGTAGTGTCGCGCTATGGCATGATCGCGTTCGCTTCCAGCCTGGATCAGGGCGGGCCGATGGCGCGCACGGCCGAAGACCTGGGGCTGATGCTCAACGTGATGGCGGGGTTCGACGAGCGTGATTCGACCAGCCTGAAACGCGAGCCCGAGGACTACACCCGGGAACTTGCGCGGCCGCTCGCGGGACTGAAAATCGGCCTGCCGCGGGAGTTTTCCGCGGAGGGCGTGGCGCCGGACGTGGCGAAGACCGTCGAGGAAGCCATCGCCCGGTATAAAAAGCTCGGCTGCGAGGTGGTCGAAATTGCGCTGCCCAACATGGCGCTGTCGGTGCCGGTGTATTACGTCCTGGCGCCGGCCGAGGCCTCCAGCAACCTCGCGCGCTTCGACGGCGTGCGCTACGGTCATCGCACATCCGAATATACCGATCTCCTCGACATGTACAAGAAAACGCGCGCGGAAGGCTTCGGCGCGGAAGTGAAACGGCGCATCCTGATCGGCACTTACGTTTTGTCGCACGGTTATTACGACGCCTACTATATCCGGGCGCAGAAGCTGCGGCGGCTGATTGCCGGTGACTTCACGGAAGCGTTCAAAAAATGCGATGTCATCATGGGGCCCACCAGCCCGACCACGGCGTTCAAGCTGGGCGAAAAGGCCGGCGACCCGGTGCAGATGTACCTGTCCGACATCTTCACCATTGCGGTCAACCTGGCAGGACTGCCCGGCATGTCGATTCCGTGCGGTTTCGACGGCAAAGGCCTGCCGGTCGGACTGCAGATCATCGGCAACTATTTCTCTGAAGCCGGGATGCTCAATGTTGCGCACCAGTACCAGCTGGCGACGGACTGGCATGCGAGGATGCCACCGGGGATCCAATGAGTGGTAAGCGGTTAGCGGTAAGCGGTGAACAGCCAAACGCGGAATGCCTGCAAGAAGTTAGACGGTTTTTCCGCTCACTGCTCACCGTTCACGGGGTTAAATCATGAAATGGGAAACAGTCATCGGTCTTGAAACCCACGCGCAGCTGTCGACGCGTTCGAAGATTTTTTCGGGCGCGGCGACCGTGTTCGGCGCCGTGCCCAACGCCCAGGCCTGCGCGGTGGACATCGCGCTGCCCGGCGTGCTGCCGGTATTGAACCGCGAGGTGGTGGCGAAAGCGATCCGCCTGGGGCTTGCGGTCGGCGCGAAAATCAACCTGCGCTCGATTTTCGCGCGCAAGAATTATTTCTATCCCGATCTGCCCAAAGGTTATCAGATCAGCCAGTATGAAATCCCCATCGTCGAGGGTGGCACGCTGGCCATCCTGGTCGACGGCAAGGAAAAGACCGTGCGCCTGACGCGCGCGCACCTCGAAGAGGACGCCGGCAAGTCGCTGCACGAGGATTTCCACGGCGCAACCGGGATCGATCTCAACCGTGCCGGCACGCCGCTGCTGGAAATCGTCACCGAACCCGACATGCGTTCCGCCGCGGAAGCGGTCGCCTATGCCAAGGCGCTGCATGCACTGGTGCGCTGGATCGACATCTGCGACGGCAACATGCAGGAAGGCTCGTTCCGCTGCGACGCCAATGTTTCGGTGCGTCCGGCGGGTTCGGACAAACTCGGCACCCGTGCCGAGATCAAGAACCTCAACTCTTTCCGTTTCCTCGAGCGCGCTATCGAGTTCGAGGTGCGGCGTCAGATCGAGATCATCGAGGACGGCGGCACCATCGTGCAGGAGACACGGCTTTACGATTCGGACCGCGACGAGACCCGTTCAATGCGCTCCAAGGAGGATGCGCACGACTACCGTTATTTCCCCGATCCGGATTTACTCCCGCTGGTCGTAAATCCGGATATGCTGGAGCGAATCAAGTCAGAAATGCCGGAGCTACCAGACGAATTGCGCAGACGCTTCATCGAAAAATATGAATTTACTCATGAAATGGCTTACGTGCTTACTCAAGATCGATCCAGAGCGGAGCATTTCGACGCATTCTGGAAGCACCTTTTGGCGCTCACGGCTAATGTTGACCGGATGGCGAGGGTTCAGGGTGCCACATGGGCAATGGTGGAAATTGGGGCAGTGATGAATCGATTGGGAGCGGCAGTGGAACAATTTCCACCTCTGTATCTTGCTACTTTGGTCGCGCGAATTCTAGATGGAACCATAAGTCACAAGATTGCTAAGACGGTGTTCGATGCAATGTTGGATGGTGAGGGTAATCCGGATGTCATAATCGAAAAGCGGGGGCTCAAGCAGATTTCCGACAGCGGTGACCTGGAGAAAATCGCCGACCAGATAATTGCCGCCAACGCCCAACAAGTGGCGGACTACAAAAGCGGCAAGGAGAAGGCCTTCAATTCGCTGGTCGGCCAGGTCATGAAAGCAACCAAGGGCAAGGCCAATCCGCAGCAGGTCAACGAAATCCTGAAACGCAGGCTCGGCGGCTGAGCCGCCTAGGAGTTTGTCGGACTTGTGTTCGACAAACTCCTGGGAAATATTCAGCCCGCATCCCTGCGGGACGCTTCCAACCCCGCTTCCAACCCCTCTACCGCTTCGCCTCCCTCACAACCCCTTCGGCCGCGATAGATGCGGGCTACTTGGTCATCTCGAGCGAACCGGCATCAGGGGCAGAGGCGCCCGCAACCACCGGTTGTTGTGCCGAGAGCATTTCCTCGAGGTCGCGCGCAATCTGGGCCACATTGGGACCGACGCGTCCCTGGCATTGCAACAGCACGCGGGCCGGCAGATCGGTCAGCGTCGCCACGTGGTTGGTATTGCGCAGTTTCGCCGCGCTCTGCAGCACCGGCGACAGATGCGTCATTTTGAAACCTGGCTTGGCGCTTTCCACGGCATCGATGACCGCCTGCTGCGCGCGGGCGATACCGACCAGAAGTTCGGCGAGCTGTTGTGTCGTGAGATTTCCCATCCGTCATCTCCTCAGGTTAGGAGTTTGTCGGACTTAGCCCCGACAAACTCCTGAAATAAAAAAACCAAGGAACGAGGCGAAAAGAACGTCATGCAAGTGACGTTGGTTCCGGCCGGTATGCATTTCGAAACGCATAGATTCTTTCTTAAGCAGCCTGTCGCTGAAGCATCGATCAACAGCGATACGTTAACACTACCCGTTCCGGTGAATGGGGCCAAGCACGACAGGCTGCCAGAGCCTGTCTCAACAATATCCACGTGTGCGACGGGGCAATGTGGGATGCAGTTCTAGGAGCAGAGTCCGCAGCAATATCGCGAATATTGCAAGGGCTCGCGACAACGAAATGCGCCCAGATTGCCCCGTCCCTTCGGGTTGCGGCCAAAACAGGCGTCTGCGTTGTCCCGTCGCTTGCCAATATTCGCGATATTGGCTGCACTCCGCTCCTAGCAGCCATCCCGTTTTGACCGCAACGCATCGCGCGGATATTATTGAGACAGGCTCTATGCAACCACGCCTTGCATCAACTGCCGCCATTGCTTCGCCCACAGCTCCACCGGGTCGCGTTTGAATCCGCTTTTGGCGAACTGGTGCCAGCGGCCGGTAACGAAACTCATCAGCACATTGGCCTGCGCCGCGATATCGACGTCGGCGGCGATTTCCTGCTGCGTCACGCCGAAGCGCAGCGCCTGCTTCAGCGCCGCTTCAAGCCGGTCGTGCAGCTGGTTAATGCGCGCCTGCAGCCGGGCGTCTTCGTTGACCAGCGCATCGCCTATCAGCACGCGCGTCATGCCGCGGTTTTTCTGCGCAAAGCCGAGCAGCACCGCGATCATCGCTTCGGCCTGGCGCACGCCGCTTTTTTCTTCGCTGCTGATTTTATTGATGAGCGCAAACAGCGTCTGCTCGACGAAGTCTATCAATCCCTCGAACATCTGGGCCTTGCCACTGAAATGGCGGTAGAGCGCGGCCTCCGACACGTCCAGCCTGGCCGCCAGCGCCGCAGTGGTGACTTTCTCCGCTGCGGGGTGTTCCAGCATCTGCGCCAGCGCCTGGAGGATCTGCGCTTTTCTTTCCCCGGTCTTCGCAGCCATTTTTTTATCCTTAACTCAAGCAAGTCAGCAGGCGCGGCAACTGCATCAGACTTGTGATGTTCACGTCGACATAGCCCGGCGCCCTCACAGCCTTTGTTACCCACACGGTCTTCATGCCCAGCCGCTTGGCGGTCCTCAGATTATCAGCCGTATCTTCGACCATGATACAGCGCTGCGGCCGCAAGCGGTTAGCACGGCACAACCTCAGAAAACCGTAACTGTCCGGTTTGGGCCGGTAGCGCGCGCGCTCGATGGAAAATACGTCGTCGAACAGGTCGGCTATGGATAGCGCCTTCAGCACCGCGCGTGAATAATGCACCGGCGCATTTGAAAACACGAATTTCCTGCCGGGCAGCTGCCTCAGCGTTGTGCGCAGCAGCGGTTCGCGTACCAGCATGCGCTCTAAGTCCGGAAACTGGTGCGTATTCCACAAAAAATGCCGCGGATCGGTATCGTGGTGGCGCATCAAGCCAAGCAGGGTCGCCCCGTAACGCTGCCAGTAATGACGCCGCAGTTCGCCGGCCGCGGCCTCCTCCAGCCCCAGGTGCGTCTGCAGATAGGCTGTCATCGCGCGGTTGATGTGCGGGAAAATATGCGGCGTCGCGTTGTGCAAGGTGTTGTCCAGATCGAAAATCCAGCACTTCGTCCACGTCATCGCTTAGGGCCTGTTAACCATTACCACATGAGTGCGACGGGGGCGATTTGGGCTCAGGGCTAGGAGTGTTGTGGCTTCGACATAACGCGGCTTGCGCCGCATTAATGCCTGCGTATCAAGGTACCGACACCCTCGTCGGTCAGGACTTCGAGCAGCAGTGCGTGCTCGACGCGGCCGTCGATGATGTGGCAGGTGTTGACGCCGTTCTTCACCGCCTCGAGCGCGGAACTTATTTTCGGCAGCATACCGCCATGGATCGTGCCGTCGGCAAACAGCTCGTCGACCTTGCGCGCGGTGAGCCCGGTCAGCAGATTGCCGTTCTTGTCGAGCACGCCAGGCGTATTGGTGAGCACGATCAGTTTCTCGGCCTTGAGGATTTCCGCCACCTTGCCCGCCACCAGGTCGGCGTTGATGTTGTACGACTCGCCGTTCGCGCCGACGCCCACGGGGGCAATCACCGGAATGAAATTCCGGGTGTGCAGGAGGTTGACGATTTCCGGATCGATGCTTTCGACCTCGCCGACCTGCCCGATGTCGAGCAGATCCTCGGCACCGCCCTCGCCGCGCACCTTAAGCTTACGGGCGCGGATCAATCCGCCATCCTTGCCGGTGAGACCGACGGCGCGGCCGCCGTGCCGGTTGATGAGATTGACGATGTCCTTGTTGACCTGCCCCCCCAGCACCATCTCCACCACGTCCATGGTTTCGGCGTCGGTAACGCGCATGCCCTGGATGAACTCGCCCTTCTTGCCGACGCGTTTCAGGAGTTCGTCGATCTGCGGCCCGCCGCCGTGCACGATCACCGGATTCATGCCGACGACCTTGAGCAGCACCACATCGCGGGCGAATCCCTGCTTGAGCTTCTCATCGGTCATCGCATTGCCGCCGTATTTGACGACTATGGTCTTGCCGTGAAAACGCTGGATATAGGGCAATGCCTCGGCGAGGATCTTGGCTTTTTCGGCGGCAGTGGAGGCGGTAAGCGGCATCGGCGATGTAGGTTTGAGGGTTGTTTGGAAACCCGTCTATTTTACATGAGCGCTAGGAGTTTGTCGGGGCCAAGCCCGACAAACTCCTAAAATGAAAAGCACTAAAGAACGGGGTGAAAAGAACGCCATGCAAGTGACGTTGGTTCCGGCCAACACGGCGTTGCGACACG
>CAYIRZ010000168.1:0-6991 GCA_964365845.1 uncultured Streptomycetaceae bacterium | reverse complement strand
CCCAATTCTTCGAGCGGCGGCAATTCTTCCAGCGAGCGCAGGTTGAGATCGTCGAGGAAAGTCCTGGTGGTGGCGAAAAGCTCCGGGCGGCCCGGCACTTCGCGATGGCCGACGACATCGATCCAGCCGCGCGCTTCCAGCGACTTGAGGATGTTGCTCGACACCGTGACGCCGCGGATATCCTCGATGTCGCCACGCGTCACCGGCTGCTTGTAGGCGATGATGGCGAGCGTCTCCAGCACCGCCCGCGAATAGCGCGGCGGCTTCTGCGGATTCAGGCGGTCGAGAAATTTCTGGTACTCGGGGCGGGTGTGGAAACGCCAGCCGGAAGCGACGTTGACGAGTTCGACGCCCTTCTGCTGCCAGTCATCGCGCAGCTCTTCGAGCACCTTGCGCAGTGTTTCGTTGCCGAGCTCTTCATCAAAAAGCCGCTTGAGCTCGGCCAGCGTCAACGGTTCCTGAGTGGTCAGCAGCGCGGTCTCCAGTACCGTTTTGACCTGCGCAAGATCGAGATTGGATGCTTCTTCTTCCATTTCCTGTTCCGGGTTATTCGACGGCGGCAAGGTGGCCGCCGCGCAGTTTCACATAGATCCGTGCATAGGCCTGCTCCTGGCTGACCTCGACCAGGCTCTCGCGCGCGAGTTCCAGGATGGCGAGAAAAGTCACGATCATCACGGGAACGCCCTCTTCCGGGGTAAAAAGCTCGACGAACCCGACGAACTTCGCGTCCTGCAGGCGCCGCAGGATGCGGCTCATGTGTTCGCGCACCGATAACTGGTCGCGCGTCACCTTGTGATGGCGGTTGACGTCGGCGCGGGCCAGCAACCCCAGCCACGCCTGCTGCAGATCTTCGGGATGGACATCGGGCAGGTGCGCGGCCGCGGTGCGTTCGAACAGCACCTGCACCAGCGCGAAATCGCGTCCCGCCTGCGGCAGCTCGTTGATGCGCAGCGCCGAGAGTTTCATCTGCTCGTATTCGAGCAGCCGCCGCACCAACTCGGCGCGCGGATCTTCCTCGCCGTCATCGGCGCTGGAAGGCCGCGGCAGCAGCATGCGCGACTTGATCTCGATCAGCATCGCCGCCATCAGCAGATACTCGGCGGCAAGCTCGAGCTGGCCCGAGCGCATCATCTCGACGTACTCGAGATACTGTACCGTGAGCTTGGCCATCGGAATATCGAGTACGCTGATGTTTTCCTTGCGGATCAGGTACAGCAGCAGATCGAGCGGGCCCTCGAACTGTTCGAGGAAAACTTCCAGCGCATCCGGCGGGATATAGAGGTCGTACGGCACCTCGAGCATCGGCTCGCCGTAAACCTTGGCGAAGGGCGCGACGACTGCGGCAGCTTCGCTCATCGGAACCGGGCCACCGACGCCTGGCGCCCGCCCCTGGGCCGGGCACCAAAGCTGCAGAAATCAGGGAATGCAGGAGTGAAAGCGGGGGCAATTCCAGGACGCAGGGTTTGTCGTTTTTGCATGCCGTATTCTACAGCGAATCGGCTGCCAAACCTACCGCAGCCGTCTCTCTGAGATCTAATAAATAACTGTAATAATACGTCATATTATATTGATTTATAACAATAAATAAAAATTATTTCTGGCCTAGCGACCTGTCGGACTTGGCCTCATACACCGGAACGCGTAGCGATAACGAATCGCTGTTGATCGACGCTTCGGCACCAGGCTGCTTACGAAAGAAGATTTGCGTGTCGAAATGGCGTTTTTCACCCCGTTCCTTTAGTGCTTTTCATTTTAGGAGTTTGTCGAACCCAAGTCCGACAAACTCCTAGCTGTAATCGAGTCCCATCACCTCCCGCACGTCGCGCAGCGTCTCTTGGGCAAGCTTGCGCGCCTTCTCGCAGCCGTCGGCGATGATACTTCTAACCAGCGTCGGCTCTTCCAGATACTGCTGGGCGCGTTCGCGCATCGGCTTCTGCTCCGCCAGCACGGCGTCGATCACCGGCTGTTTGCATTCGAGACAGCCGATTCCGGCGCTTTTGCAGCCCTGCTGCACCCACTCCCGGCTCGGATCGTTCGAATACACGAGGTGCAGCTGCCATACCGGGCATTTCTCCGGATCGCCCGGATCGGTGCGCTTCACGCGCGCCGGATCGGTCGGCATGGTCTTGATTTTCTTTGCCACGCTGTCGGCGTCCTCGCGCAGCGTGATGGTGTTGTTGTACGACTTCGACATTTTCTGCCCATCCAGTCCCGGCATCTTGGACGCTGCGGTGAGCAGCGCCTGCGGCTCGGTCAGGATGACTTTGCCGCCGCCTTCGATATAGCCGAACAGGCGCTCGCGGTCGCCGAGCGCCAGATTCTGGGTTTCCTCGAGCAGCGCGCGGGCCGAGGCCAGCGCCTGGGTATCGCCCTGTTCCAGATATTTGGTGCGCAACTGGCGGTAGAGCTTGGCGCGGCGCGCGCCGAGTTTCTTCACCGCGGCTTCCGCTTTGCCCTCGAACCCCGGCTCGCGTCCGAACACGTGGTTGAAGCGGCGCGCGATTTCGCGCGTGAATTCGATGTGCGGCACCTGGTCCTCGCCCACCGGCACCTGGTTGGCGCGATAGATCAGGATATCGGCACTTTGCAGCAGCGGATAACCGAGAAAGCCGTAAGTCGAAAGGTCCTTGTCCGTGAGCTTTTCCTGCTGGTCCTTGTAGGTCGGCACGCGCTCCAGCCAGCTGATCGGCGTGATCATCGACAGCAGCAGATGCAGCTCGGCGTGCTCGGGCACGCGCGACTGGATGAACAGCGTCGCCTGTGCCGGATCAACGCCGGCGGCGAGCCAGTCGATCACCATGTCCCATACGTTCTGCTCGATGATCTCGGGCGTATCGTAGTGCGTGGTCAAGGCGTGCCAGTCAGCCACGAAAAACATGCATTCGTACTCGTGCTGCAGCCTGACCCAGTTCCTGAGCACGCCGTGGTAATGCCCGAGATGCAGGCTGCCCGTGGGGCGCATGCCGGACAGAACGCGATTGGTATACATTTTTTATTGTTCCCCTTAGATCACGCTGGCGAGCCGGATCAGATCGGATACCGGCACGCCGAACAACGCGGCAATCAGCGACATCGAGATGCCGATCAGCGGCCACATGATGAAACCCAGCGCCCCGCTGAACAGCAGTACGATCAGAATGATGAAGCCGTAGGGCTCGACGCGCGCAACTTGATACGCCAACCGGTGCGGCAACAGGCTCAGCAGAATGCGGCCGCCATCGAGCGGCGGCAACGGCAGCAGGTTCAGCACCATGAAAATGACATTGATGAACACGCCTGCGGCGCCCATCAGCGCCAGCGGCAGCGCAAAATAATTCCCGGTCATGCCGAGGCCGATCTTCACCATCAGCGTCCAGAACAGGGCCATCAGCAGATTGGCTGCCGGCCCGGCGGCGGCAACCCACAGCATGTCGCGCTTGGGCCGGCGCAGATTGGCGAAATTGACCGGCACCGGCTTTGCCCAGCCGAACAGAATGCCGCCGCCGCCGAACAGCTTGCTCACTGCCAGCAGCACCAGCGGCAGCGCGACAGTGCCGATCGGATCGATATGGCGTAACGGATTCAAACTCACGCGTCCCGCGGCATGAGCGGTGAGATCGCCGAAATACTTGGCGACATAGCCGTGCGCCGCTTCGTGCAGCGTGATCGCAAAAACCACCGGCAGCGCATAGACAGCGATGGTTTGAAGCAGATTAAGTTCCATCGACGGAGAGGGATGAGTTATGGGTAATGAGTGATGGGGAAATCGCGAACTTCCGGGTCAATGCGCATTTTAGCAGGTTAGCGCCTCATCCCTCATCACCCATCACTGGATGCCGATCACCCATCACTGGATGCCGAATGGCGCGGTACTGCCCTTGCCTGCGCGCGTGACGACCGGCACCTCGCCGGTCAGATTCACCACCGTCGTCGGTTCGATGCCGCACGGCCCGCCGTCGAGTATCAGATCCACCTGGTGTTCGAGCCGCTCGCGAATTTCATGCACGTCGTTGAGCGGCACTGCGTCACCGGGCAGCAGCAGCGTCGAGGACAGCAGCGGTTCGCCAAGTTCTTCGAGCAGCGCGCTCACTACGCGATGGTCCGGAACGCGCAGGCCTATGGTGCGGCGGCTGGGATGCTGCAGCCGTTTCGGCACTTCGCGCGTCGCCTGCAGAATGAAAGTGTAGCTGCCGGGCGTCGTGGCCTTGAGCAGGCGGAATTGGCTATTGTCCACTCTGGCGTAAGTCGCGATCTCGGCAAGATCGCGGCATACCAGCGCAAAATGGTGGCGCGCATCGACCTGGCGGATGGCGCGCATGCGTTCTACCGCCGCCTTGTCGCCGAGATGACAGCCAAGCGCATAGCAGGAATCGGTAGGATAGACGATGATGCCGCCGCCGCGAATGATTTCCACAGCCTGCTTGATCAGCCGCTTCTGCGGATTGTCGGGATGTATGGTGAAAAGCTGCGCCATCGGTAAATGATGAATGCGGAATGATGAATGCGGAACAGGTCGTATCGCCCGCAGCGGCAAACCAGCCGTTATTCATCATTCATCGTTCATCGTTCCTCATTTCAGAACTGGCTCCACACCGGCGTGCAGCCGGCGGGCAGCGCCGGCAGCTCGCCAAGATCGCGGTAGCTCTCGCCCGGGCCGTGGAAATCGGACCCCGCCGACGCGAGCAATCCATAGTGCCGCGCATGGCGGCCCCAGGTCGCGAACTGCTGCGCGGTATGGCTGCCGGTAACCACTTCGACACCCGCTCCGCCGAGATCCTTGAATTGAGTGAGCAGCGCCTCGCACTGCACGTTGTCGAGCTTGTAGCGCCCGGGATGCGCCAGCACCGGCATGCCGCCGCTGACTTTGATCCAGCCCACCGCCTGCTCCAGGCTCGCCCACTGGTGCGGCACATGGCCGGGCTTGTCCCCGGTGAGATATTTTCTGAATACCGACTGCAGATCGCGCGCGTGGCCGTGCTCGACCAGAAAACGGGCAAAATGCGTGCGGCTGACCAGTTCGGGATTGCTCGCGCGTGCGCGTGCCCCTTCCAGGCTGCCGGCGATGCCGGCCTGCTCCAGGCTGGCTGCCATGGCCTCGGCGCGGCGGCGGCGCCCGCTGCGGACCTGCTCGAGGCCGGCCGCAAGTTCATGGTTCTCCGGATCGATGCGCAGGCCGACGACATGCAGCGTATGGCCGTTCCAGGTCACCGAGATTTCCACGCCGTTGATCAGCGCCATGCCCTGCTGCTCGGCTGCGGCGCGCGCTTCGACCAGACCGCTCACCTCGTCGTGATCGGTCAGCGCCAGCGTCGTTACGCCGCGCTGCGCCGCGCGGGCGACCAGTTCCCCGGGCGTCAACAGGCCGTCGGAGCGCGTCGAATGGCTGTGCAGGTCAAACTGCGGCATGGCTTTAAAAAGTCAAAAAAATCAGGGGGCTATCGCCAGAAAAGCGGCATCATGGCAAAACCGGAACAGGTTGGTTTTTTTCATTTTAGGAGTTTGTCGGAGCCAAGTCCGACAAACTCCTAGCCTACGCCGATTTCTGGTGCAGGCGGCTTTGCGCCGGCACGTGCTGCGCCAGGAACTCCATCTGGTCGGCAAGTATGCGGCGGTTGGTGAGAATCAGGTATTCGGCACGGTTGGGCACATACGGCAGGTACAGCAGTTCCATGCCGGCGCGTTCCGGGGTGCGATCGCTTTTTTTCTCGTTGCACCCGCGGCAGGCAGTGACGACGTTCATCCAGGCGTCCTTGCCGCCGCGCGAAAACGGCACGATGTGGTCGCGCGTGAGCCTGGCAATCGGCAACAGGTCGCCGCAGTAAGCGCAGATCTGGCGGTCGCGATGGAACAGCTCGCGGTTATTGAGCGGCGGCACGTGGCCGAAGGCTTTCATGGCCATCGCCCGGCCCTTGATCGCGATGATGCTGCTGGCGGTGATGGTCGAGCGTTCGCCCGTCATGCGGTTCAGGCCGCCATAAACCGTGAACGCACTCTCGCCCAGATGCCAGGCAACCTGGTCCTTGGCATAGTAGTAGCAGGCATGTTGCCACGTGATCCAGCGGTGCGGCACGCCATGCGTGTCGAGCGTCAGGATCAGCGGAAACACGCCGCGCAGCGTCGTTTCCTCGGTGGCAATGTACATGGTTTCCAGCAAGTTGGCTGTCCTTCCCGCGTGTCCGGAATCAAGGGCACGATACCGTAACCGGACGCCGTGCCTTTTAACCCTGCTAATTTACCAGATTTTTGAAATTTTTGTGGTTTTCCAAGGCCCCGGGGACGAGTTGCTCGCCCGCTGCGGCCGGTCGCGGTATAATGCTGATCCGTGAGTACTGCTTATCTTCCCGCCAATCTTCCCTGCACTTGCTGCCCGGTCGTGACTTTTGACCGCCGCGGCTCCGCTGTTCCCCTCAGGGCGTATTTTAGAGGCCGTTGAGATGTCATTTGCTTCACTGAACCTGATTCCAGAATTGCTCAAGGCCGTAGCCGACGAGGGCTACGAAGAACCCACGCCGATCCAGGCCAAGGCCATACCCGCGATTCTTGCGCGCCTCGACATCATGGGCTGCGCCCAGACCGGCACCGGCAAGACCGCCGGCTTCACGCTGCCGTTGCTGCAGTTGCTCGCTCCCCAAGCCAATACCAGCCCTTCGCCGGCGCGGCATCCGGTGCGCGCGCTGGTGCTGACGCCGACGCGCGAACTGGCGGCGCAGGTCGAGGAAGCCGTGCGCACCTACAGCAAATACCTGCCGCTGCGCACGGCGGTGGTTTACGGCGGCATCGATATCAAGCCGCAAATCCAGGCGCTGCATGCCGGCGTCGAAATCCTGGTCGCCACCCCCGGCCGGCTGCTCGATCACCTGCAGCAGAAGAGCGTCAACCTGTCGCGCGTCGAAATCCTGGTGCTCGACGAAGCCGACCGCATGCTCGACATGGGCTTTCTGCCCGACATCAAGCGCATCATCGCTGCGATCCCGGCTCAGCGCCAGAACCTGCTGTTCTCCGCGACCTTCTC
>CAYIRZ010000167.1:1587-7012 GCA_964365845.1 uncultured Streptomycetaceae bacterium | reverse complement strand
GCCGCGGCAACGCGCGTCACCAGGATTTCAGGACACGGGTCGGCCAGCGCCGCGAGCGCGTGGTGCTCGGCAAGCCAGTAGCGGTAATAACCGAGCCGCTCGGCGGCCTGCGCGAGCTTGATGGTTTCCGCTATCGCCTGTGCCGGCGCATGGCCGCTGATGATGGGCGATTGGTCGAGGATGCTGAGTTTGATATCTGTCATGAAAACCGGTGAGGCGTAGTAAGCAGTAAGCAGTAAGCAGTAAGCGGAGCTAACGCAACTGAGATTTTTCCGCTCACTGCTCACGGCTCACGCCTTACGACTCACGCATTTCCGCTAGCGCTCGGAGCCGCGGATGAATTCGTTCAGTTCAGAACAGCGGCATCTGCCGCGCGCGGCCCGGCACCCTGCATCGCGTGGTGTCGAGCGCGCGGTTGCGGCGCTCGCTGTCGAAGCCGATGCGTTTGCATGCGACATTAAAACGCCGTGCCAGCAGGTCGGCCAGTTCGCCGCTGCCGCGCATGCGGCTGCCGAAATCGGGATCGTTGTCACGCCCGCCGTGCCCCTTGCGCAGATCGGCGTGCTTGCCGGAGAGGGTTTTGAGCGGCATCAGATCAGCAGGCGTTCGAGCCGCGCCAACGCCTCGGCATCCACCTCGTTGCGCGCCCGCGCCAGTTGCAGCGCCACGACACCCAGTTCTTTGTAGATGGCGGCAACGCGCGCATCCCACGCCGTCAGCGCATCGAGATGTCGCGCGACCACCGCATCATCGCCGCGTGCGATGGGGCCCGTCAGCGCGCCGGTCGTGCCGAGCGTGAACACATTGTCGAGCGTCTCGCGCACCAGCGGCTCCATCATGGCGAGTGCCGTCTCGCGCGCCAGCCCCGACTTGCCGTAAGTGCGCAGGCCGGTTTCAAGCAGTGCGACGAGGTAATTGCACACCATTACGCTTGCCGCGTGATAGAGCGTCTTGAACCGTGGATCGATTTCGGAAATTCTGGCGCCGATGCGCTCGAACGCCGGCTGCAGCACGTCGAGCGCGGCGCGATCGCCCTCGACGGCGCACCAAGTGCCCGGAAAGGTGCGTATCGCATCGCGCGGATCGGCAAAACTCTTGAGCGGATGCACGCTCGCCACCTTCGCCCCTGCCACAGCCGCGGACCTGAGTTCGCCTGAGGACAACGCGCCGCTGCAGTGAAACACGATGTCGCCGTGCCGCAGCAGCCGGCTTCGAGCCAGATTTTCACAACTATGGACGATCTTGTCGTCCGGCGGCGTCAGCATCCACGCCTCGGCTGGCTGCATTTCCTCGAGCCAGTTCGAGGCGCGGCCCGCGCCGACGAAAGCGGTTGCCGAGCGCGTGCCATGCGGCGTGCCACTCAACACATCCTGAATGACGAAAACGCGCTTCTCCCTCCACAACGAGGCGAGCGCGCGCCCGACGCGGCCGCAGCCGATGATGTTGAGCGTTTTCATGGATCCGGTTGTAAGTTTAACCTTCCGCCAGCCGCCCGCGAGCTAAAGTTCGGTGCCAAGCTGCCGAAAAGAGTATTGCCACTGAGCTGGTTTCAGCAGGCGCCCGTGCGCCAGCAATTTCGACAACCGGACGGAAAAATACGATGGAACAAGATCTTGCAGTGATTGACCGGGAAGCCGCACAGCTTGTCAAAGGCATGGGCATTCCGCCCTGCCCGGCCATTCTGACCTCGCTGGTGAGGGAAATGCGCTCTGACGACCCGGACTTTAATCGCATGGCCAAGCTGATCAGCAGCGATGTCGGACTCGCGGCCGCGATGCTCAAAACCGTGAATTCGGCGTTCTACGGCCTGCCCACCAAGGCAACCTCCATCCAACAGGCGCTGGTGCTGCTGGGCCTGCGCACCGTCACGCACCTCGTCACGGGATTACTGCTGCGGCAGGCATTTCCGGTAGCTGACGGCAAATTCATGGAGCGCTTCTGGGACATGTCGTCCAACATCGCGGCGGTCGCCGCACAGATCACCAGGCAGATCAAGAGCGTAAACCGCGACGAAGCCTATACCTTCGGGTTATTCCGCGATTGCGGCATGCCGCCGCTGATGCTCAAGTTTGCCGACTACGCCCAGGCCCTTGTTGCCAGGGGTGCTCACAGCGAACGCAGCATCAGCGAACTTGAAGAACAATACTGCGGTATCGATCACGCCCACATCGGACAATATCTTGCCAAGAGCTGGCACTTGTCCGAGCAGGTATGTCTCGCCATCCTTTGGCATCACGATCCTTCGGCGCTGGCCCAGGATCATCCTGAATTGCCTGCCGCGAGCCTGCGGCTGATCGCGCTGGGTATGATCGCCGAGCACGTGTTGCGAACCTATCGCGACGAACCCGCATCCCATGAATGGCAGAAAAACGGAGCGTTAGCGCTTGATTACCTGGGCTTGTCCGAAGCCGATTGCGCCGATCTTTCCGAGGAAGCACAGCAAACCCTCGCCCAGAATTAGAGCTGCTAAATACAGGCTTGCACTGTCAGCGCACCGTAACGCATCCGCGTTATAGGCCTGTATGTTACTTTCCCGCCGCGCTTTCCTTGCCTGTGTCGCGCTAGTGCCGTTTACCGGCGTGCTGGCGCGGCCCCGGTTCGCCGACAATCCGTTCACGCTCGGCGTGGCCTCCGGTTATCCGCAGCCTGATCGTGTCGTGCTGTGGACGCGGCTCGCACCCGAACCGCTTGCGGGCGGCGGCATGCCCGAAGCGGCGGTCGAAGTCGAATGGGAAATCGCCGCCGACGAAAGCTTCCGCAAGATCGTACGCCGCGGCCGGGAGATCGCCGCTCCCGAGTTCGCCCACTCGGTGCATGCCGAAGCAGCGGGGCTGGAGCCGTCGCGCTGGTACTGGTACCGTTTCCGCGCCGGCAGCGACGCCAGCCCTGTCGGCCGTACTCGCACCGCGCCTGCCGCCGACGCCGCAGCCGACCGCCTGCGCTTTGCCTTCGCCTCCTGCCAGCAGTACGAGCAGGGTTACTACGCCGCCTACCGCCACATGGCCGGTGAGAACCTCGATCTCGTGATTCATCTCGGCGATTACATCTACGAATCATCGTGGGGGCGCAACCACATGCGTGCTCACGGAACCGGCGAACCGGTAACACTCGAGGAATACCGCAACCGTTACGCGCTCTACAAAACCGACACCGATCTCCAGGCGGCGCATGCCGCGTTCCCGTGGCTCGTCACCTGGGACGATCACGAATTACAGAATGACTATGCCAACGACCGCTCGCAGCATCTCGATCCGCGCGAGTTGTTCCTCAGGCGCCGCGCCGCGGCCTATCAGGCGTATTACGAGCACATGCCGCTGCCCGCCATCATGCGGCCGCGCGGCCCGAATCTGCAGCTTTATACGCGCGCGGCATTCGGCCGGCTCGTCGAATTCAGCATGCTCGATACGCGCCAGTACCGCTCACACCAGGTTTGCCCCGGACCCGGGCGCGGCGGCGGCAATACGGTCGATGCCGACGAGTGCCGCGAGCGGCTCGACACCCGCCTCACCATGCTCGGCGCAGCGCAGGAAAAATGGCTGCATGACGGCCTTGCCGCCTCACGCGCGCGCTGGAACGTGATCGCACAGCAGACGCTGATGGCCCAGGCCGACCGCAAGCCAGGTGCAGGACAGCAATTCTGGACCGATGGCTGGGACGGTTATCCCCAAGCGCGCGAGCGGCTGCTGAAATTCATCGCCGGCAGGCGCATCGCCAATCCGGTCGTCATCGGCGGCGACGTGCACATGTCGGCAGTAGCCGATCTCAAGACCGATTTCGACGACGCCCGCGCACCGGTCGTCGCCGCCGAGTTCGTCGGCACTTCGATCACTTCACAGGGTCCGTCGCAGAAGCGCGTAGAAACCATCCTCGCCGAAAACCCGCATATCAAGTTCGCCAACGGCTCGCGCCGCGGCTACACCGTGATGGAAATCTCCACGCGGCGCTGCCTTGCGCACTTGCGCGCACTCGACGACGTCAGGGATCCGCAGTCCCGGATCAGGACGCTCGCCACGTTCGCGGTGGAGGACGGCAGACCCGGCGCACAATGGGCCTGAACGTTCACGGATCGCCCTTGCCGCGCCAGCGCTCGAGCTGCCTGCGCTCGCGCTTGGTAGGCCGGCCGTGGCGTTCACGTCCTGGATCGGTGGCAACCCGCCGCAGCGCCGCTTGCTCCATGCGCCGCGCATGACCCGCCTCGTCCTCCTCATATAGTGTGTATGCCACCGTTGCCGGACCACGCTTGTCCGACAACCGCGCCACCCTGATCACCCACTCGCAAGTACCGACGTGAATGACGAGCATATCGCCCATCTTGAGTTCCTTGGCGGGCTTGGTGCGTTCGCCGTTGAGTTTGACCTTGCCGCCATCGACCGCCTGCTGCGCAGCCGACCGCGTCTTGAAAAAACGCGCCGCCCACAACCATTTGTCGACGCGCACCGCTGCCGGAGCATCCGGCTGATTTTCGGTTTTCATCGGCGCTGCTAGCTGAGATCGATCGCGTGCTTTTTGAGTTCATCGAGCGACGCGTATTCCAGAGTGGCCTCGTGAGTGGCCGTCAGCACCACCCGCGGCGCCGCTCCCGCATCCAGCGCCTCCTTCCAGCGCGCGGCGCACAGACACCAGCGATCGCCGGGTTTCAGTCCCGGGAAACCGTGTTCGGGCACCGGCGTCGTAAGATCGTTGCCGCGCGCGCGGCTGAACTCGAGGAATTCCGCCGTCGTCTGCACGCAGACAGTGTGCACGCCGAAATCATCCGGCCCGGTATTGCAGCAGCCGTCGCGGTAAAACCCGGTCATCGGGGATTCGCAGCAGGTCTGCAGCGGCTCGCCGAGCACATTGCGGGCATGTTCTCTTGGATCAAATCGTCTCATGATGGCTCTTCACCATTTCATTGTGGCTTTGGAAACGGCATCGGCTTGCGGTCGGCAAGCGTGATCCAGCCGCGCGCAATACGGTAGAGCACCCATATCCCTACTCCGATCAGCAGCGGCACGCCGATCACCACGCCGAGAATGGTGGCAATCAGCACCGCCCCGATCACGAACCACAGCACCGCGTACCAGAAGGTGCGAATCTGCCAGCCGAAGTGGGAGTCGAGGTACGTACCGCGCGTCTCGCCGCGTTTCACGTAATTAATGATCACCGCAATGATCGATGGCCAGCCGCTGAGAAACGCGGTGACGATGAATGCGGCGCTGGTGAGACCGGTGATCGCGCTGAAGGCGTGAAGCCCATAAATGATATGCGTCAGCGTGACCAGACCTTCCGCAGGCATTACGGTCTGGGTCTTCTCATCGATATCGGCCATGCGGCATTTTCTTCTGTAAACATCGGTTTGTCACGATAGATGCTCTAATTTTACCGGATTTTCTGATACGCTTTCGTATTGTCACCATTACGAAGTGAGACTGCCATGGCCGACAGC
>CAYIRZ010000167.1:0-1487 GCA_964365845.1 uncultured Streptomycetaceae bacterium | reverse complement strand
GCAAGACCGTCTACGCAGGCGAGGCGCAGATCATGACCAACGCCGGGCCGCTGCCGATCAACTTCGAGATCGATGCCGGGTCGCTCGGCGAGGCGGCGCAGAAATTTTCCGATACCGCCAAAGTGGCTATCGAGCGCACCGTCAGGGAACTCCAGGAATTGCGTCGCCAGGCGGCCTCTTCCATCGTGGTTCCTGGGGCAATGCCCGGTGGAAAAATCCAGATCCCCTAGGAGTTTGTCGGACTTGGGTTCGACAAACTCCTGAAATGAAAAACACCAAAACGCTATATGTTCCGATGAATGAGGCCAGGTCCGACAGGCTGCTGGCGCAACTGCTCCAATTCCGGCCGCGTTGCCTCCAGTTCGGCTTCCACCTCATCGAGCCGCGCCAGCGGCTCGGCCGGCAGGGCATCGTGGGCGTCGCGTTCCAGTGCCCTGGCGAGTTCCGACAAATGCAATGCCCCCACATTGCCGGCACTGGATTTGAGCGTATGCATAATATCATTCCGCTTTCGGCGGAATGATGGGCAACAGCAGATATGAAGCTTTGTCTCCCCCGGCATAGACCGCGTTCTCGGCGCCGGCGTTGTAATCGGCATGATAATGCGTATACGGCGCGCTGCCGACGCCATCGCGCGGCTGGATGTCGATGCGCAGCTTGTGCCCTTTCCTGAATACCATGGATGTCGGCCATATCTCGACCTGGCACTCGACGGGTTCGCCGGGCTTCAGCCACCACCGTTCATCATGTGCATGATACGGGCGGTACGGCAGCGAGCGCCCGGGATCGAGCTTGCGGTGCGAGGCGCGCAGCCAGCCCTTGGTCACGCACGGCACCGGCTGACCATGCTGGCCGACCTCGCACACGTCCTTGCCATCGGGGCCGATGTTGCGGATCGTCACAAAAATATCCATGTCTTCCGAAGTGCTGGATACCCACAGCTTGAGCATGAGCGGCCCGGTGACCTCGGTGTCCTCCGCCAGCGGCGCCGTCTCGAACGACACGCCGCTACGGCCGGTATTACCATGGGTGGTGGCAAGCGAGGAACCCGATGCCACGCCGGCCTTGGTTACGCCGCTGGCCGGATAGGCCAGTTTGACTTCCTTCCCGGGCGGGGTGCTCACGAGCGCGCCCTCGATGGCATCCGGCTCCGCCGACACTCCGCGCTCGGCCTGCAGGTACATCCGGGTCCATTGCGTTCTGGCGAGAGGCCATTCGTTCTCGAAGCGGAACCGATAGCGTTCGGCGCTGCCGCCGGTGCGGATCTCGAGCTTCACCGGCGGCTCGTCCATAATGCCGGTGTCGATGCCCTTCAGCCAGTAATCAAACCAGCGCAGCTGGTCCATGCGCCCTTCCTCGGCGTGAAAAGGATGAAAATGCGTGCCGGTGTGGATCCGGAGCTTCTTGTGCCTGGAAGCGGCGTTCACAAAACCCTCGGTATTGCCGCGCAAATGCATCGAAAAACCGCCCCAGTTGCCGACGCTGTA
>CAYIRZ010000166.1:0-7014 GCA_964365845.1 uncultured Streptomycetaceae bacterium | reverse complement strand
GGCGAGGTCATCGGTCTCGAGGCGCTGCTGCGCTGGCGCCGCGCTGACGGCACGATGATTTCGCCCTCGCAATTCATACCTCTTCTGGAGAAAACCGGGTGGATCGTGCCGGTGGGTGGGTGGGTGCTGAATCAGGCATGTGGACAGATCAGGGCATGGCAGGACGACGGCCTGCCCGCGGTCACGGTGGCGGTCAACCTTTCGGCGCGCCAGTTCCAGCGGAAAGACCTGGTCGAAAGCGTGCGGCAGGCGATCAAGTCGGGCGGAATCGATCCGCATCTGCTCGAACTGGAGATTACCGAAAGCGCGCTGATGCAAAACGTGGACGAGGTGGCCGGCGTTCTGCGCCGGCTGAAGGATATGGGGGTCGGCGTGTCGGTCGACGATTTTGGAACCGGCTATTCGAGTCTTGGTTATCTCCAGCGCTTTCCTCTCAATGCCGTAAAAGTGGATCGGTCGTTTGTTTCCGAGATCACGAGTGATCCGGATAGCGCCTCCATTACGCGCGCGGTAATCTCCCTTGCGCACAGCCTTGGCCTCAAAGTCATTGCCGAAGGCGTCGAAACCGAAGCACAAGTGGAATTCCTCGCGGCCAATTACTGCGATGAAATGCAGGGGTACTATTTTTCCCGGCCTTTGTCCGTGCAAGACTGCGGCGAAATGCTGAAGGCCGGGAAGCGCATGCCGCGTGTGCAGTCGGGCGTCCCCGATATGCAGGGCACGCTGTTGCTGGTGGATGATGAGGAGAACATCCTGTCCGCGCTCAAGCGCCTGCTTCGGCGTGACGGCTATCGTATTCTGACCGCCGGCAGCGCCCGTGACGGACTGGAGTTGCTTGCCAGGAATGCCGTCGACGTCATTGTTTCCGACCAGCGCATGCCGGAGATGACCGGGGTCGAGTTTTTGCGTCGTGTCAAGGAACTCTATCCGGACACCATGCGCATCATGCTGTCCGGCTATACCGAATTGCAGTCGGTTACCGATGCCATCAATCAGGGTTCGATTTACAAATTCCTGACCAAGCCATGGGACGACGACCAGATACGCGCGAGCATCCGCGAGGCGTTTCACAGGCATAAGCTGGCCAAGGAAAATGAACGGCTCGGTGCCGAAATCAAGCTTGCCAACTCGCGGCTCTCGAAGGCCAACAAGGAATTGCAGGCACTGGTGCGGGAAAAATCGGATCAAGCGCAGCACGATGAAATCTCGCTCAACATCATACAAGAGTCGTTGCATCACCTTCCGGTGGCCGTGATCGGCGTGGATGACGAGGGCATGGTCGTTCTGACCAACGGCAAGGCTGAAGGGCTGCTCGGCAACGGCGTCCCGCTGCTTGGCAGCGTGGCCGCCGAGGTGCTGCCGGGCGGACTGGCATCCTGTCTTTCCAGCGGCGCAGCGGAGATCAAGGCGGGCGTGAATGTCGGCGGCCAATGTTACGGCGTCTGGTCGAGGCGGATGGGAACGGCGTCGTGCTCCAGCGGCAGGTTGTTGGTGCTGCTGCCGCAAGGCGAGGCACAATGCGCATGAGTCCGATTACCGCTGATAGGGTTGCCGCGGAAATCAGGCATCTGCCGGCGTTGCCGGCGCTGGTGCTCGAACTGCTGAACAGCATCGACGATGAGGAGTTCAACGCCGACGCGCTCGCGCAGAAACTGGGCCGGGATCAGGCACTGGTCGCGCGTCTGTTGCGCGTGGCCAATTCGCCGTTCTACGGCTTGCAGGAAAAGATCTGCACCGTGCGGCAATCGATTGTCGTGCTCGGCAGCGCAAACGTGCGCATGCTGGTCATGGCGGCGGCCATGATCGAACAGTTTCCGCCGCATGTTTGCAAAAACCTCGACCTGAATCTGTTCTGGCGGCACGCCATCGGCGTTGCGTGCGGCGCCAGGCTGTTGGCCGTTTGCGGCGGGCTGAATGCGGAGATCGCTTTCGTATGCGGCCTGTTGCACGATATCGGAAAACTGGTGCTGGCGATCCGCTTTCCCGGGGACTATGCGCGCGTCATGAAGTTCGGCGCGCAGCATGGCCTGTGCATGATCGAGGCGGAGCATCAGGTGCTGGGAGTGGATCATGCGGAAGTTGGCGCGGCGCTGGCCGGGCGCTGGAAATTTCCCGAGCCAATCCTGCAGGCATTGGCTGATCATCACCTTCCGGATGCGACGAGGATGGGTCCGTTCGCCGCGGTGGTGCACATTGCCGACGAGTTGGTTCACGCGCTTGACGCCGGCCGTACCGGGGACGACCTGGCGCGGCTGAAGGCGGACGGAATATGGAAGCAGTTGGGGATGGATTGGAACGACATGCAGAAGTGCTTTGCCGAGATCGAAGCGCGGTACGAAAAATCAGTGTCGTTGATCGGATAAGTTCAGGGAATATGCCGCAACTGCTCAATAGTGATGTCTCCGGAAACGCGCGCCTCGGCAGCCAAGCCGCCGGTGGCGGAAGCGGTCAGGATTCCGGCATGACACCCGCTGCCATGCCGCCTGCGCCGGCTTCCGGGCTTCCCTTCCTCTCGAGGTTGCGGCTGCGCCTGTTGCTGCTGGTGGTCGCCGCGCTGGCGCCTGCGATGCTGCTGATCCTGTTCATGGCGTCCCAGCACTACGATAAGGCCCGCGTGCAGGTGCAGGAAGCCGCGCTACGCCTGGTGCGGGTCGCCGCGACCGATCATGCCCGGCAGTTCAGCGCCGCCCGGCGGATGCTTTTCGCGGTGGCCGACATGGAGGTAGTGCGCTATTCGGGTACGCTCGGATGCGGGATTGGTCCGTCGAATCTGGTCTCGCCGGAGACCGGCTTCATTGATCTGCAGTTGATCGACGCCGAAGGCAACCGCGTGTGTATCTGGCCTGCAGGCGCCGATTCCGTATCCGCGGCTGAATCGGCTCTGGCGCGCCAGGCGATCGAAGCGGACCGCTTTGTAGTCGGCGGCCACGGGTTCGACGCGCGTACCGGCCGCTCGCAAGTCCATCTCGCCCAACCGATCACGCCGGCCTTCGGAAAAATGCCGGCAGCCGTAGTCCTTTCCTACGATCTCTCCGGCATCAGCGACCTGATCCGCGGCAGCGGTCTGCCCGAGCATGCCGTCATCGCCATCATGGACGACCAGGGCGTACTGTTGTATCGGTACCCGGAACCCGGGAAATGGGTCGGCAAGCGTGTCGCCGATTCGCAGCCCGCCCGCACCATCCTCGGCCGGGAACACGAAGGGGTCATCGAAACGACGGGGTTCGACGGCGTTCCCCGGCTGTTCGCGTTCAGGCCGCTGCGTCTCGAAGAAGGCGGCGAACCGCTCTATGTCTACGTGGGAATCCCGGGCGAGGTCGCCTACAAGGGGGTCATGCAGGCGCTCGCCGTGGCGCTCGGTGGCCTGGGCGTCGTGTCGATGATCGTTCTCGCACTCGCCTGGGTTGGCGGAAACGCCTTGATTGGGCGTCCGATCGGGGCTCTGGTTGCGGCGGTAAAGCAGCTCGGCAGCGGCGACTACGGTGCTCGCAGCAGCCTTGGGCACCTGCCCGGAGAAATCGGCCAACTGGCAACCGCCTTCGACGGCATGGCCGAAGCGCTGCAGCAGCGCCAGTTCGAGGTGGAACAGCTCAAGTTCGCCATGGACGAGCATGCCATCGTCAGCATCGCCGGATTGGACGGCAGGATCACGTTCGTCAACGACAAGTTCGTCGGGATCAGCCAGTACTCGCGCGAGGAACTGCTCGGACAGGACCACCGCATCCTCAACTCCGGTTACCACGACAAGGCGTTCTTCGTGGAGATGTGGCGAACCCTCGCCGGCGGTTTTCCCTGGCAGGGTGTCATCCGCAACCGCAGCAAGGACGGCAATTTCTACTGGGTGGCGACGACGATCGTCCCGGTGCTTGGCACGGATGGGCGACACTACCAGTACATCTCAATACGCACCGAGGTCACCCGCATCAAACAGATAGAGGAGTCGCTGCGCCATGCACATAACGAGCTGGAGCGGCTGGTCGAGCAAAGGACCGGGCAGCTTTCCCGTGCCATGCTGGATCTCGAGCGCGACGTGGCGCGCCGCGCGAAAGTCGAAGCTGAACTGATCGAGAGCAATACGGAGCTGATCGCCCTGAACCAGCAACTGAGCGACGCCCAGAACCAGCTGCTGCAGTCGGAGAAGATGGCCTCGATCGGGCAGTTGGCGGCGGGGGTGGCGCACGAGATCAACAATCCGATCGGTTATGTCTATTCCAATCTCGGCACGCTGCAGAAATACCTGCAGCAGATGTTCGGGGTGCTTGCGGCCTACGAATCGGCGGAAGGCGCGCTCGCGCCGGAGGCGCTCGAGGCGCTGCGCGCGCTCAAGCGGGAGGCCGACCTGGAATTCCTGCGCGAGGACGTGGGCTCGCTGATGGCGGAGTCGCGGGAAGGCATCACGCGGGTGAAGAAGATCGTGCAGGACCTGAAGGATTTCTCGCACGTGGGGGCGCAGGAGGAATGGCAGTGGGCCGACCTGCACAAGGGGCTGGACAGCACGCTCAACATTGTCAACAACGAGATCAAGTACAAGGCGCAGGTGGTCAAGCGTTACGGCGAGCTGCCGGAGGTGCGCTGCCTGCCCTCGCAGCTGAATCAGGTGTTCATGAACCTGCTGGTCAACGCGGCGCACGCGATCGAGCAGCAGGGGGAGATCCGGCTGAGCAGCGGGGTGAGCGGAGAAGAGGTGTGGGTGGAGGTGGCCGACACCGGCAAGGGGATAGCGCCGGAGCATCTGGGCCGGATATTCGATCCGTTTTTCACGACCAAGGCGGTGGGCCAGGGCACGGGGCTGGGGCTGTCGCTGTCCTACGGCATTGTGCGGAAGCACCACGGCCGCATCGAGGTCGAGAGCGAACCCGGCAAGGGCGCCACGTTCCGCGTGTGGCTGCCGGTCAATCACGTCGATACCAGTAAACCTGTGGACATAGCGGTGGCATGACATGGACCAGTCCGACATGACCGATCGCGATTCGCAGATGCAGGCCCCGCTGGTGCTCGTTGTCGATGACGACGCGACCACGCGCCTGCTGCTGCGGCAGACGATCGAGCGGCACGGCTTGCGCGTGGCGGAGGCCGCCGACGGCGCAAGCGGCCTTGCCGAGTTTCAACGGCTGCATCCGGACATCGTGCTGCTCGACGTGATGATGCCGGACATGGACGGCTTCGAAGTGTGTGCGCAACTGCGCAGGCTTGCCGGTGGCGCCAATACGCCGGTGCTGATGATAACCGGGCTGGATGACAGCGTCTCCATCGACCGTGCTTATCAATCCGGCGCGACCGACTTCATCACCAAGCCGATCACCTGGCCTATCCTCGGACACCGCTTGCGCTACATTCTGCGTTCCGCCCGGCTGACGGGAGATCTGGCGAGGAGCGAGACGCGCTTCCGGGCCACCTTCGACCAGACCGCGGTCGGCATCACGCATGTCGCGATGGATGGACGATTCCTGATGGTTAACTGGAAGTTCTGCGAGATACTCGGCTATTCGAA
Organism: uncultured Streptomycetaceae bacterium; assembly: GCA_964365845.1. GTDB lineage: Bacteria > Pseudomonadota > Gammaproteobacteria > Burkholderiales > SG8-41 > CAKKQX01. The sequence goes on along the minus strand of CAYIRZ010000166.1, from coordinate 1,523 downwards.
GGACGAAATGCTGCAACTCAGCGTGGACGAGATCACCTATCCGCAGGATCGGGCGCGCAGCATCGCACTGCGAATGCAAATTGACAGTGGCAAGACCGATACATTCGTTAATGAAAAGCGCCTTGTGCGCAAGGACGGTACTGTAATCTGGGCAACCGTTACCGTATCTCTGATACGCGACCAGGATGGCAGGCCGATGTATAAGATCGGCGTGATTCAGGATATTTCCGAGCGCAGGCGGACGGAAGAGGCGCTGCAGCGGACTAACGACGATCTCAAGGCGATCAACGCGCGGCTGCAGGAAGTGCAGAACCAGCTGCTGCAGTCGGAGAAGATGGCCTCGATCGGGCAGTTGGCGGCGGGGGTGGCGCACGAGATCAACAATCCGATCGGTTATGTCTATTCCAATCTCGGCACGCTGCAGAAATACCTGCAGCAGATGTTCGGGGTGCTTGCGGCCTACGAATCGGCGGAAGGCGCGCTCGCGCCGGAGGCGCTCGAGGCGCTGCGCGCGCTCAAGCGGGAGGCCGACCTGGAATTCCTGCGCGAGGACGTGGGCTCGCTGATGGCGGAGTCGCGGGAAGGCATCACGCGGGTGAAGAAGATCGTGCAGGACCTGAAGGATTTCTCGCACGTGGGGGCGCAGGAGGAATGGCAGTGGGCCGACCTGCACAAGGGGCTGGACAGCACGCTCAACATTGTCAACAACGAGATCAAGTACAAGGCGCAGGTGGTCAAGCGTTACGGCGAGCTGCCGGAGGTGCGCTGCCTGCCCTCGCAGCTGAATCAGGTGTTCATGAACCTGCTGGTCAACGCGGCGCACGCGATCGAGCAGCAGGGGGAGATCCGGCTGAGCAGCGGGGTGAGCGGAGAAGAGGTGTGGGTGGAGGTGGCCGACACCGGCAAGGGGATAGCGCCGGAGCATCTGGGCCGGATATTCGATCCGTTTTTCACGACCAAGGCGGTGGGCCAGGGCACGGGGCTGGGGCTGTCGCTGTCCTACGGCATTATGCGGAAGCACCACGGTCGCATCGAGGTCGAGAGCGAACCCGGCAAGGGCGCGACATTCAGGATCATATTGCCGATCCAGCAACCCGCTGTTTTTGAGGCAGGTTCTAATCAGGGATCGGGCGCCGCGCGCCGCAGTTCCAGCACTCGGTGAACTGGCCTTCGAGCATTTCGCTGCATTCCGGACATTGCCAGCTTTGCGCGCCAAGCTCGCGCGCGAGCGTGCCTTTCAAAAAAGCAATCAGTAATCGGTCGGCCTGCTCGAACTGCGCATCGTCGGTGATCCACACCGAACACAGGTCCACCGGCAGTTCACCCCAGCCGCTGGTCAGGTGCTCGCCGCGCACCACGGCTTCGATGCCGTTGGACTCGAGAAAGCCTTTGATTACGTGCGCTTCCATAGCGTGTTTGGCGGTGTGTATCTGTTTCATAAGCAGCCTGTCGGAATTGGCCCCATTCACCGGATCGGGACGTGTTAACGGATCGGCGTTGATCGACGCTTCGGCGACAGGCTG
>CAYIRZ010000165.1:0-7017 GCA_964365845.1 uncultured Streptomycetaceae bacterium | reverse complement strand
TGCCGCGAGCTGGTCGCCCTGATGGGCGGGGAAATCGGCGTGCAAAGCGAACCGGGCAAGGGCTCGACCTTCTGGTTCACGGTAAAACTGGATGTTTCCGATTACATTCCCGTCGCCGCGCGCAGCAAGGACGAAACGCCAGCACTGCCCATCTGGACGGGAGCGAACGTATTGCTCGCCGAAGACAACCCGGTCAATCAGAAAATCGCCGAGCATATGCTCAAATCGCTGGGCTTCACCGTGCGCATGGCCGCCAACGGAAAGCAGGCGCTTGCCCTGGCGCAAAGCGGGCGCTTCGACGCCATCCTGATGGATTGCCAGATGCCCGAGATGGACGGCTATGCCGCAACCAAAGCGATCCGCGCCGTGGAGGAAAGCGGCAGCCGGCGCACGCCGATCATCGCCATAACCGCCCATGCGCTTGCCGGCGACGAGCAGGCCTGTCTCGATGCCGGTATGGATGGCTATATTTCAAAACCTTTCACTCGCGAGCAGCTGGCTGCGGTGCTCTCGCGCTGGATGCCCGAAGCGCCGCCGGTAGCCGCGGCCCCCGCCGTCCCGGTCCCGGAAAAAAGCGCCGCCAAGCTCGACCCGCAAACGCTCGACACCATCCGCACGGTGGGCGGTGCCGACAACCCGGGCTTCCTCGCCAAGCTCATCAGGCTTTACCTCGAGAACTCGGGCACCTTGCTTGGCGCCATGCGCCAAGCTCTTGAGGCCGGCACGGTCGAGGAACTACGGCGGGCGGCGCATAGCCTCAAATCCAGCAGCGCTCATCTCGGCGCCCTCGCGCTGTCCGACCTGTGCCGCGAACTCGAGAAAGACTCGGTCAGCGGCATGCCCGTTGATGCCTCCGCCCGCGTTACCTCTATCGAAACCGAATTTGCCGCAGTCAGTCAGGCGTTGGCCTCGGTCCTTGAAAACGAGGCGGGATCATAAAGAAAAGGGAGAAAATGCCGTTATCCTGTCATGGCCTGGGAGTTTGTCGGACTTGGGTTCGACAAACTCCTAAAATGAAAAGCACTAAACGCTACGCGTTCCGGAGAATGGGGCCAAGTCCGACAGGCTGCTGGCACCAAAACCGGGCGCCACGGCTGCCCGGAAATACGCGTTCCGCCGGCCCGAAATGCTTGATATAATGGTTTTAATTACAGCCGACCCATAATAAACTGCGATTTGAAATGACAGATTCTTTCAGCCGGTTCCCTGCGCTTACGGCGTGCGGATTAATCTCTCTGATGTTGTTGGGAGGGTGCGCCAGCACCGGCAATCCCCAGGATCCGATCGAGCCGATCAATCGCGGCATCTATCAATTCAACGACGGCCTCGACAAGGCGGTGCTAAAGCCTGTCGCCGAAGTCTATCGCGACGCGCTGCCGCAGTTCGTGCGCACCGGCGTCAGTAATTTTTTCTCCAATATCAACGACGTTCTCGTTGCGCTCAACAATCTGTTGCAGGGCAAAATCCAGGATGCAGTGTCCGATGCCGGGCGCGTTGTCGTCAACAGCACCGCCGGCATACTCGGCGTAATCGACGTTGCCACCGAAATCGGCCTGGAAAAGCACAACGAAGATTTCGGCCAGACGCTGGGCCGCTGGGGCTTCGGCGACGGACCGTACCTGGTGCTGCCGTTTTTTGGCCCGAGCAATTTGCGCGACGCACTGGCACGCCTAGTTGACTACAGAATCGACCCCATCACTTACGTCGATCCGTCGCGCGATCGCAATCAATTGTGGCTGGCGCGCATTATCAACCGCCGTGCCGAGCTGCTCGACACCAGCAAGATACTGGAAACCGCGGCGCTCGATCCGTATGAATTCGTGCGCGATGCTTACCTGCAGCGCCGCCGCAACCTCGTCTACGACGGCAGCCCGCCGCCGGAGAAGGACGACGACACCGAAATCAAAATGAAGCCGCGCAGCGAGCGGCCGGATGCGGAACCGTTCCGCCCGGCAGACAGCGCCAGCACCGTCAATTCGATACTGGTCAGCGGCGAGCCACTCACGCCCGCGCAACTCGAAGCGATCGAGAATGCAGAGCGCGCGTCAAAACCGCAGCCCTCGCAGCCGGCCCAGCCTTCCCGCGCGCCGCGCGCCGATGCATCGCAACCCGGCCACACGCGCATGGTGCGCGCGTGGCCGTCCTCCCAACGCTGATTTGATCAAGTTAGGAGTTTGTCGAATCCAAGTCCGACAAACTCCTAGTTAAGCCGGGACGCGAGCTGCTGCAGTTCGGCAACCTGCTGCCGGATCACGTCGGCATCTTCGGCGCCGGGATCCAGCCGCAGATAGCGGCCGAAATCGGCGAGCGCGGCACGGCAGCATTCAAGGTTGAGATAGATTCTGCCGCGGTCGCGGTATTCCGCGGCCGCTTCCGGAGAAATCGCGATGATGCGGTCGGCCGCGGACAACGCCTTCATCATGTCGTTCTGGTGCAGGAAGATACCCTTGAGGTTGCACAGCATGCGCGCCAGGATTTCCTTGTTGCTCGCCGCGACTATCATGCTCTCCACCGCTTCCGGCGCGGGTTCCATGCCGTTGCGCAGCTGACTGACCCGCCGCCGCAGGTCCTCGACGCCGAGCGAAGCGCCTTTGGCATAGGGATCGAGCACGAGCGCGCCGTCGCGCACGACGCACTTGACGAGAAAATGCCCGGGAAACGACACCCCGTGCAGCGCGAGCCCCACGCGGCGCCCGATCTCCATGTAGACCAGGGACAGCGTGATCGGGATACCCAGCTTGCGGTCGATGACCTCGTTCAGAAAGCTGTTGCGCGGATCGTAGTACTCGACGCCGTTGCCGGTAAAACCGAGTTCCTCGAACAGGTAATGATTAAGCGCGATGAGGGTTTCGGTCGGCGTGATGTCCTGGCGCAGGCGGCATCGCAGCCTGGCCGCCATGTCGTCGATGCGGTCGAGATAGGCGCCGATGTCGAGATCCTGGTATTCCCCGGCGGCGATCACCAATGCCGCCTCGGCAAGATTGACCTGGTCATCCGGCGCCATGGCGATCTGCTGCCAGCGCTCGGCTGGCGTGATGGCCTTGCTCACACGCGCCTCGCCAGCGGCAGATTCATGAGCAGGTTCTGCGGTTTCATGCGCAACGTGCCGTCCGCCGCCATCGCCAGCCCGAGAAATACCGGCGCGCCGGCGACTTCGGGGCGCAACGCCGACGCATCGGAAAAATCGACGCGGTACAAGCCGATGATGCGTTTCATGCGCTCTTCTTCGATCTCGCCGCCATTATAAATCTCGTTGAGCATCGCGGTCGCTTCGGCGTCGAGGCCGACGTGCCACCGCCACGCTTCGTCCGGAATTTCGCGGACCGGTTTTACCGTCGCCCGCACGCCGTGAAAATGCGCGATCCAGCGCTCGAGCACGCGGCACAGGGCCTGACTGCCGGCCCGCGCGTAGCTCAGGTCGAGCACGGTGTCGTGGCTTTCGTCTCTCTTCCAGTACTCGGCGCTGTTCTGGTCGTCGAGCACGTCAAGCTCGACCGTCCGCAGCGGCGCCTGCGCTTCCACCAGCAGCCGCCCCAGGTTGCCGAGCGCGCCTCCGGTGGCATGCATCTCGACGATTTCATGGTCGGCGAGCATGATGGCGCCGTCCTTGACGCTCACGCGCTGGGTACGGAAAAAAAGTTCGGCCGCGCGCGCTTCGAGCCCGTCCTCGGTGCCGTCGAGCATGCCGCGCAGGATCACCTGCGCCGTATGGTGGATGAACAGCGGCGGCACCGCGACATCGCGCCGGAACAGATCGAAGTAGAAGGCTTCGAGCGTCGGCGCAGCCAGCAACTGGTCGCGAAACCGCGTCATCACACGGTAGTTTTCGCGCGCGTCTGCGTCGGCCAGCGCCGCGATATCCTGTCCGGTTACTTCACGCCGCGGAGCGTCGAGCAGCGCCTGGTGCAGAGCACGCTCCTTGTCGCACGACTCGGGCACCGGCGCGAGCTCCGGCCGCATGTAATAGGCGCGCAGATAATCGTCGGTGACGACGAGACGCTGGTTCGCGCCGCGCTCAAGCAACTCGAAACCGCAATGCTTCCAGAAAGCTCTCATGAATAATAATCAATAAATACAACTGGTTATTGTACACCTGGTGCCGCGGTCTGCGGCCTGGCTTCAAGTGCCTCCCAGCGCGCCAGGCACAGCATCAGCTCTTCCTCGACAGCGGCGTAGCGCTGTTGCAGCGTTTTCACCCGGTCCGGCTGATCGCGATAAAGCGCAGAATCCGCGAGCTCGGCCGTGATCTGTGCCTGCTCCTGCTCCAGCGCCGCGATTTTCTGCGGCAGCGCTTCGAGTTCGCGCACCTCCTTGTAATTCAGCTTCGTCTTGGACTGAACACCGGCTGCGCGCCGCGGCTCGCCCGCTTTCGGTTGCGGCTTCGCCGCAACGGCATCCGGTTTCGCCTGTCCGCGCCGCACGCGCTGCCAATCCGAATAACCCCCGGCATATTCGCGCAGCACGCCGTCGCCTTCGAACGCGATCACCTGTGTCACCACGTTGTCGAGAAAAGTACGGTCGTGGCTCACCACGAACAGCGTGCCGCTGTAATCCTGCAGCAGCGATTCCAGCAGTTCCAGCGTCTCCATGTCGAGATCATTGGTCGGCTCGTCCAGCACCAATACGTTGGCAGGACGCGAAAACAGCCGCGCCAGCAGCAGGCGGTTGCGCTCGCCGCCGGAGAGCGAGGACACCTTGGCGCGCGCGCGTTCCGGCGGAAACAGGAAATCGCCGAGATAGCTGATCACGTGCTTGCGCTCGCCGCCGATCTCGATGAAGTCCGAACCCGGGCTGATGCATTCGACGAGCATGGCGTTGTCGTCGAGTTGTTCGCGCAGCTGATCAAAGTATGCGACCGCAAGCTTGGTGCCCTGCCGCACTTTTCCCGCGTCGGGCTCGAGTTCGCCCAGAATGATCCTGAGCAGCGTGGTCTTGCCGCAACCGTTGGGACCGACCAGGCCCACCTTGTCGCCGCGCAGAATGCGGGTTGAAAACGCCTTGATCACTGGCCTGCCGCCGAAACGCTTGCCGACCTCGTGCAGCTCGACCACCATCTGCCCCGAACGATCGCCTTCGGCCACCTTGAAACTGACCTGCCCGACGCGCTCGCGCCGTGCCGCGCGCTCGCGCCGCAACTGCTCGAGGCGGCGTACCCGGCCCTCGTTGCGCGTGCGGCGCGCCTCTATCCCTTTGTGTATCCACACCTCTTCCTGCGCCAGCAGCTTGTCGAAGCGTGCCGTCGTGACCGACTCCGCGTGCAGCATTTCTTCCTTGCGGCGCTGATACTCGGAGAACCCGCCGTCGAAACTCGCCAGCCGCCCGCGGTCGAGCTCGACAGTACGCGTTGCCACGTTGTCGAGGAAGCGCCGGTCGTGAGTGACGAACAGCACGCAGCCGGAAAATCCTTTCAGCAACTCCTCCAGCCATTCGATCCCGGCGATGTCCAGATGGTTGGTCGGCTCATCGAGCAGCAGCACCTCGGGTTCGGCCACCAGCGCCTGCGCCAGCGCGACGCGCTTTCTGACGCCGCCCGAAAGCTGGCCGACCACGACGTCTTCCTGCAAACCGAGCCGGGCGATCACGGCCTCGATCCGCGAATTGAGGCGCCAGCCGTCGGCGTGCTCGAGATCGTGCTGCAGCTGTTGCAGGCGCTCCAGCCCGGTCGCGGCCGTCGTGCCGGCGAGCTTATGTGACAGCTCGTGGTATTCGAGCAGCAGACCATGCGCCTCGCCCACGCCCTGCGCCACCGCTTCGAACACGGTGAGATGAGGATCGAGCTCGGGCTCCTGCTCGACGAGCGCAACGCGCAGACCGCTGCCGAGCCGGACGCGGCCGTCATCGAGCTGCTGCCGGCCCGCGATCACCTTGAGCAGGCTGGTCTTGCCGCTGCCGTTGCGGCCGATCAGCGCGACGCGCTCGCCGCTGTCGAGCGTCAGATCGGCATGGTCGAGCAGCGGCACGTGGCCGAAGGCCAGGCAGGCCTGGTCAAGCGTGACTAGGGGCATAAAGACTCAAAGGGAACCGCAGATTAATTCTTTTCAATACCTGCTTGACAGGTGCGCCGATGAAAATCAAAAAACTATAAGCCACAGAGGTCACAGAGGTCACAGAGAGAATCCATAAATACATATTAAAACAATTAGATACGAACCAAGTTTCGTTGTTTGTTTTTCCTCTGTGTTCTCTGTGCCCTCTGTGGCTAATGTGTGTTTTGTACAGGTTCTGCAATTTCGATCAGATTATCATCCGGATCGCGGATATACACCGAGCGGATCGCGAAGCGCGCGCCGGTGCGCGTGACCGGCCCTTCCTCGATCGCGATGTTGTGCTGCTTCAGGCGCGCGATCACTTCGTCGAGCGGCCGGTCGGCGAGAAAACACAGATCGAGCGAGCCTGGCGTGGGCGTGCGCGCCTTGATCCCGGCGTCGAAACCCGGCGGATGGATGTTGAATTTCTGGTCGCCGAATTTCAGCGCCAGCCGGCCCTCGCCGTAACGCTCCAGCGTCATGCCGAGCACGCGCGTGTAGAAAGCCACGCATAGTTCGAGATCGCGCGTCGTGATGACGATATGGTCGATGCTTTTGAGCATGGCGGAACCGCGCCGAGAGCGGAGAAGGCTTTCATTTTACGGCAAAATTGCTGGAAACCGAGCATTTAGAAGAAATTAGAACTGGTCGCAATTTGCGACCAGTTCCAGCAGCCATCGTGGCGCGGTTTATCGCCCATGGGCGTTCACCGAACACGGCGCGCTAAAGCTTGCTGCCGGATTCGGAATCGAACGTTTGGTCCTTTTCCGCTAGAATACGCACTCACGCCCCGGTAGCTCAGTGGATAGAGCAGCCCCCTCCTAAGGGGCAGGTCGGACGTTCGATTCGTCTCCGGGGCGCCAGTTGTTTTAAAGACTTGCGCCTGGCGCTTTAAGTCTCGGTGCCATGTTTAGCGTACTGGAAGTGTCATGGCTCCAATCCGTCGCATACCGCGTGGCTCTTGGCAAGCCATAGTCCGGCGCAATGGTTA
>CAYIRZ010000164.1:0-7053 GCA_964365845.1 uncultured Streptomycetaceae bacterium | reverse complement strand
CTCCCCGCAAGCGGGTGGCTTCGCCACTAACGAGTCCGCGCGCCTCTGCCGACGCCAATCCGGCGCCCCCTCCGGGGACTTGCTCCGCGGCGGGAAGGGATTCCCGCCCTACGGCCTAACCGGATCAAACGTCACTTGCATGACGTTCTATTCACCCCGTTCTTTGGTGCTTTTCATTTAAGGAGTTTGTCGGACTTGGGTTCGACAAACTCCTGATTCAGCGTTTTTGCCTGATGGCCAGCACCGCCTGGTTGCGCAGCGTCTTGAGCAGGTTGAGATGGCGCGGCTGGATCTGCAGTTGCCCCGCCTTGGTGCAATCGGCATAGAACAGGCCGATGCATTTTCCTTCGATCGCGATCGGCAGCAGCATGAACGTTTCCGAACGCACGTTCTGCCGGTGCCATTCCGGAATCCGGGCGCGAATATTGTCGGCGCTGGTATCGGCGATGAACAAGTCGACGTTCTTCTCGACCACGAGCTGGAATACATCGGGCGAGGCTTTCAGCGGGAAGGCAAAGGTCTTGAGTAGCTTGTCGGTGTCCGCGCCGAATCCGAAACGGGCCCGCATGCTGTTGGTGCCCAGGTCGCGCGTGCACAGCAGCACATGGTTGAAACCCATGCCGCGGTACATGGTTTCCAGGATGATGCGCAGGATGTCGTTGAGGTTGTAATTTTCGACCAGGGTGTTGGTGATGTCCTGGATGCCCGCGGTCAGGGTGCTTTCGGCGCTCTGCTCCGTTTCCGGCGAGTCTTCAGCGGCGGCGAGCGCTGCTGTTGCGCTGAACACGTCCTCCAGAGGATCCCTGATCGTGTCTGTGATTGTGACCGTTTGGGCTTTCTCGGTCTCGTCGCTCGGCTTGCTCCAGTCGCGGATGGCCTTATCCACCCTGCTCTTCCGCGAATCGGTGAGTAGCAGCGCGGACTCCTTCATGAACTCGCCGACCGATTGATCGACGAGAGCGGCGTATTCTTTGACGTTCAGTTGCACGCTGGCGGCGTAGCGCTTGCGCAGTTCTTCCAGCTTGCGTTCCCGATCCTGCGGCGCCGTGGTGGCCGCCATCCGGCAAAGTTCGTCCGCCAGGTTCGTTGCCACCTGCATTTTGTTCTTGCCGTCCGGGTCTTTTTTTATGACGCTGTCGCGGATGCGCGCCATGCTGTTGACAATGAGGTCGGGGAGGTGCCAGAAGCGCGCAACGCCGATTCCGAGGTCTTCGTAGGATATGCCGAGCACGGCGCAGGCGGCGTCCTCCTCGGTGGCGCCCTGCTGCACGCGGTTGCCGACTTCAACCGACTCGTCGTACAGATAATACATCGCAAGTATGCGCCCGAGACGATGAAAGGCGCCGCAGATGAAGCCTTCCTCGGCGTTGCTCGCTCTCGTCGTTTTCACGATGTTCTGGGCCATGAGTCCGCTGAACAGGGTCATGACCACTTCTTCCTTGAGTTCGCCGGCCTGGGCCTTGTTCTGCATGTGCTCGAACAGAATCAGCGTGATCGCGAGGTTGCGGACCGCTTCGAACCCCAGGATCATGACCGCGCGCGAGATGGTGCTGATCTTGCCGCCGAACTGGGTGTAGGCCGGTGAGTTGACCATGCGCAGCAATTTGTTCGTCAGCGAAAAGTCCTTGAGCAGCGCCGAGGACAGCGCCTGTATGCTCTCGTCGTCGCTGGCGGCGATGCGGTTGATGGTGCTGATGGTCTGGGACAGCGCCGGGAAGTTGCTTTTATGCTGTATGCGCAGCAGCAGGAAATCGAGCGTGCGCTGCTTGCTGCCGGCGTCGGGGAGCGCGCTGGCCGGCGGCTTGGGCATGTGGTAGTCGGACAATGCTTTCTGCATTTCTGCCGCGTCGTGGTAGCGGTCGTTGGTATTCTTCAACAGTCCTTTCATGACGATGTCGTCAAGCCGCTCATCGACGTCGTGACAGAGGGTGGACGGCGGCTGGATCGGCAGATTGGCGATCTTGTGCATCACCTCGAACGCGCTTTTCCCCTCGATCGCCGGCTTGCCGGTCAGCATCTCGTAGAGTACCAGCGACAGCGAGAAAACATCGCCGGCTGCTCCCGCCGCATGGTTATCCAGATATTCCGGCGCCATGTACTGGGGTGTCCCGGCAGGTCCGCTGCGCGCGCCGCCGGTGACGGTCGCGATGCCGAAATCCATGAGATGCGCGACACCCTGCTTGTCGAGCATGACGTTGGCGGGCTTGATATCGCAATGGATGATGTTCTTGCCGTGCGCGTAGGCCAGTCCGTCGAGTATCTGGAGCGCGATCCCTACCGCTTCGAACTTGTCGAAGCGGCCCTTGCCGCGAAGCAGCGCCCCGACGGTCGAGCCCTCGATGTATTCAAGCACCAGATAGAGGTTGCCGGCGTGCTGGATCGCGTCGAGCACTTTGACGATGTTGGGATGGGCCAGCTTGCTCATGGTGCGCGCTTCTTCGAGCAACTGCTGCGCGCGATCCGCCGAGCGCGCGTCCACTTTCAGCGATTTGATCGCCACATGCCGGTCGAGCTGCGGATCGTGGGCGAGATAGACTTCGCCCTGCGCGCCGCGGCCGAGCGCTTTCTGGATGCGGAACCGGCCTATCGTCTCGGCGTTCTGCGTGGAAGCCGCGCTGCTGCTCATGACTGCTCCATTTTCGGAAATAGGGGCTGCGTGATGCCCGTGCCGCTGCCGGCAACGACGACCAGAATCCCGGAATGGGGCCGCGGATTGTTCATAACTCTATATAATTACTGATATTTCACGGGTTTTTTGCGCGCAGCAGCGGACAGCACCTTGATCTGGCAGTCAATGTTAACTACGGCCTGGTTTGATACGACTTTAATCAGGTAGGCTCTTGCCGGACTTGGGTCCGACAAGCGCCTTAGGCAAAACCGCCCCGGGAAAAAATGCGAAAGTACCATCAAAGTCCGACAGGCCGCTAGTCATGAGCCAGGCTGCTGTTTTGCGCGCCGGAATCGGGTATGGGATACGCTGGTGGCGTCGTGGCGTGCTTGCATTATGCGCAGCGCTGGCGCTGCACAACTTTGCTGCCGCTGCCGGGATAGCGCTTGCCGACGATCGCGGCGGGACCGTCGTGCTCGCCGCGCCGGCGCAACGCATCGTGACGCTCGCGCCGCACCTCGCCGAAATCGTTTTTGCCGCTGGCGCCGGCGAACGGCTGGTGGGAGTCGCGCGCTTCAGCGATTATCCGCAAGCGGCGCAGCGCCTGCCGCAGGTGGGGGACGGCTCGCGCGTCGATCTCGAACGCATCGTCGCGCTCAAGCCCGACCTCATCCTGGCGTGGAAAAGCGGCAATCAGGCGGGCGATATCGCGCGGCTGGAGCGACTCGGTTTTGCGGTGTTTGTCACCGAGCCTGCCCGTCTTGCGGACATCCCGCGCCTGCTGCGCGCGGTGGGCACGCTGGCCGGCACGGCGCCTGCTGCAGAGCAAACCATTAACAAATTTAATAATGAAATCAATGAATTACGAAATTCGTATGGCAGGCGCTCAGCGCTGCGAGTGTTCTACGAGATCTGGCACCGCCCGCTGCTGACCGTGAACGGCCATCACATAATCAGCGACGTGATCAGCCTGTGCGGCGGGCGCAACGTGTTTGCCGCTGCGCCGGTGCAGACGCCGGTGGTTTCAGTCGAAGCGGTGCTGGCGGCGCGGCCCGAAGTCATCCTAGGCGGCGGTTCGGCGGGAGATGGGACGGAGTTTGCCGCGCAGTGGCAGGCGTCGGCGGTCAAGGCGCTGCGCGAGCTGCCGGCGTTTTACGTCAATCCCGACACCATACAGCGGCAGACGCCGCGCATCGTGGAGGGGGTGAGGGCGATCTGCGAACATCTGGAAAGCGTGAGAAGAAACCGCCAAGAGTCAAAATCAAAAACAAAGGATTGAACCGCCAAGACGCCAAGGAATTCAAGAACTAAGGATTGAACCGCCAAGGCCGCCAAGAGCGCCAAGAAATTCAAAATATAAAAATTGAACCGCCAAGACGCCAAGACGCCAAGAAAACTGATTGAAACCGCAGATGAATTCTTTTTAATACCTTCTTTTCAACACCCCCTTGAGGGGTGCGCTCGACGGGTACGCCGATAAACGCCGATAACAACACAGCAAGGAATAGACAGGATTTACAGGATTTGAACCAGTCACCAGTCACGATTCACGAATCACGAATCACGGCATTTCGGAACCGCCAAGGCGCCAAGGCGCCAAGAAAAACAATAATGGAACCGCAGATAAATTCTTTTCAATACCTTCTTTTCAACATCCCTTCTTCACAATACCCGCTTGACGGGTACGTGGATACACGCAGATAAAGTCAAAAACAATCAGCCACAGAGGGTTCTTTACAATACCCGCTTGACGGGTACACAGAGGGCACAGAGGATTCCTTTCAATACCCGCTTGACGGGTACACAGAGGAAATACAGGAAGTCGAATCACGATTCACGGCATTTCGGAACCGCCAAGATTCTTCACAATACCTTCTTTTCAACACCCGCTCGACGGGTACTTGAGGGGTGCGCTTGACGGGTACTTGACGGGTACGCCAAGAAGGTCAAATTCGGCTATCGGCAAAATTCAGTCATTCACTCACTGCTTGTTCGAGAACGTAACCGCGCAGGTTCGAGGCTCGGTTGGCTCCCCGACCAGGGCAAAAGTGGGCACTGGTCTATAGCGATTCGTCTGGGGCTGCCAAAGGTCTAATCACGGTACGCGCTGACCCTAGAGATCAGTTCCTTCCAATCCTCATCGTGCAGCCACTGACGGCCTGAAGTCTCCACCAACACATGGAATTTTGTGGAGTCCCTGCTCAAGGTACCTTTTGCGACAATGGGCTCATCCGTTGGGGATTCCTCGCAGCGAACCCGTACCTGCACCGGCTTTCCCGGCTTCGCACTCTCTACCCTGGACCTGGTTTCCTTGTCCTCTACATCTACATAGTAGGTTGGTGATTCGATCTTAGACATAGCAGTAGGATTCTCCTCAAAGCAGTGTTACAAACGAGTCCTAACGCTCATTTGCCCATGATAAGAATCACTTCGTTACCCCGCAGTGTCTTAATGTCCATTAACCCGCTGCGTAAACTCGCTAGAATTTTCGTGCAAGAATTTTTGCTGACAACTTGTTTTTTCGCCTCCACTCTTGCTTCGGCCGCCATTTGTGGAATTCTATCTTTCATCCCTGCACTAAAGGTTAATGCCTCCTGTTTCCCGCGAATCTTAATAATCGAATCATTAACTCTTTCCCGCAATTTCGTTAAGAGAGTTTGATTTTCATGTAGGTAATTTCTCGCTGTTTTCTCAGACTCACTCTTGTGGGTGGGGTCTACGCCACAAACTTCCGTAAAAGCTACGCCCGCAAGATATGTTCCGAGGACTTTTCCATATGCATGAGCCTGCTCTTCTAATCCGTCCGAAGGTGCTGCTAAAGCCGTAGAAGACAGCAATACCAAGAACATTCCGGGCAAATATTTCATATCCCATTCCCTCTACTAAATTGCTGCCTTATACAGACGCCAATTGGCCCACCTCAAAAGTCCGCGTACTGCCACATGTTAGGGCATACCTTTGCTTGGTTCTGAAATGTTTTGTCTTGGCGCTGGTTCCTTGCTCGGCCGAACGGGCGGCTTGATAATTACGCTGAGACTCTTTTCAGCGTTCTGCACAGTGGCGGATGCGGGAATTTCTTGATTGGGCACTGGAAGCCCGCGAATGATGGCGCCAACAAAGGCGCCCGCTAGAGCGAAAGCTCCACCGATGAAGGCAGCCCAAAGCATGTTTGGAAGATTGATCCTTGCTTGGTCTTTTGCAAGACGTTTCTTGATCTCGCGCTCGACAACGAGGAACTTCGGTGTGGCTTTCTGGCATGAGGCGAATTCTTCAGCGAGTTGAACAAATGACATCTTTCGAAGTTCGGCGGCGCTTGGGATGCCGTGGTACCCCGCGATGAATTCATCAGGCTCTTGCTGCTCTTCGGTGCGTGCCATATTGCCAAACCCCACCTTATATTGTGTGACTTTCGTAGTTGGCGGAAGGTTGCCAACTTCCCGAGTATGTACCGCATTGCCTGCCCCGTTCGAGTAACGATTCAAAAAACCTCAGGGTCATACCACTAAGACCACTGCTTCTCTATGGCTCGGAGCAAGTATCGCCAGCTATAAATTCTTTGTCTTCTTGGCGTTCTTGGCGTACCCGTCAAGCGCACCCCTCAAGGGGGTGTTGAAAAGAATCTTGGCGGTTCAATCTTCAGTTTTTGAGGCTCTTCGACAATCTCAGGACGGCTTGGCAGTTCACCGGACTGAACCAGTCACGAGCCACGAACCACGAACCACGAACCACGAGCCACGAGTCACGAGTCACGAGTCACGAATCGGTCACCGATTCTTCCCCTGCTGCCACAGCACATCGCCGCGGCCGGCATGGCGGTTGAGCACCCGGCTCAATACGAACAAAAGATCGGAGAGACGGTTCAGGTACTGCAGGACAAGTGGCGAGACCTGCTCCCGCTGCGACAGCGTGACCAACCGGCGCTCGGCGCGGCGGCATACGGTGCGCGCAACATGGGCCAGGCCCGCCGCGCGCGAGCCGCCGGGAAGGATGAAGTCCTTGAGCGGCGGCAGTTTCGCATTGAAATCGTCGAGCCAGGCCTCGAGCTGCGTGACCTGCGTTGCGCTGATGATGGGATGACCGGGAAGGCTCAGCTCGCCGCCGAGATCGAACAGGTCGTGCTGCACATCGGCGAGGCACGCCCGCACGGTGTCGGGCATGTCCTCGGCCAGCAGCACGCCGAGATTGCTGTTCAGCTCATCCACCGCGCCTATCGCTTCGACGCGCAGCGCATCCTTCGCCACGCGCGAACCGTCGGAGAGGCCGGTGGTGCCGCCGTCTCCGGTACGGGTGTAAATCTTGGTCAGGCGATGTCCCATGATCCTTAGAGCCCGTAAAAAAATTTAGCCGCCGATGAACGCCGATAAACGCCGATAAGATCAAGAACGAAAACCATGGACAGGATTAACAAGATTTACATGATTTATTTGATGTTTTTGATCTAATCC
>CAYIRZ010000163.1:0-7081 GCA_964365845.1 uncultured Streptomycetaceae bacterium | reverse complement strand
ATTCAACGTGATTATTGAATAGTATAGCGCAGAGCATGCCGATCAGCGAATGGACGTCATGGATCCGGCCGAATACCATAAGTGGCACGACACAACCCGCGGACGCTGGATCGGAGAGGTTGAATTCCGGCTCGTTCGGCACCTGATCGATCCGCGGCCGGGGGAATCGGTTCTCGACGTGGGCTGTGGAACGGGTTATTTCACCCATCGCTTCGCGGTCGGGCTGCTCAACCGCAATAGCACCCTTTATTTCGAGAAAGCCCGCGATGGCGGGGTGGTTCGTTTTTCTCCGTGCCTGCTTAGTACCCCTATTGACATCAGGGCGCGTAGGTTCTATTATTCAAGTATTCGGTTGAATAATAGACTATAGGCTACGGGCCCACGCCTCGACTTCTGGATGCGCCAATGAGTGTCGACGAATTAATTACCGCACACGAGCCAGCGATCCGTCTCGGCGCGTTCTTCTCAATATTCGCGATTATGGCGCTATGGGAAATCCTTGCGCCGCGCCGAACACTTACCCTCGGTAGGGCACGGCGCTGGGCCAGCAACCTCGGCATCGTCATTTTCAATAGCGTCCTCGTGCGACTCCTGTTTCCGATTGCGAGCGTGGGGATGGCCGCCTTTGCGGCGGAGCGGGGTTGGGGCGTGTTTAATTACTTTGATACGCCTTATTGGCTCGCGCTCTTCGCGTCAGTGGTAGCGCTGGATTTCTTCATCTATCTCCAGCACGTGATGTTCCACGCGGTACCGGCATTATGGCGCCTGCATCGGGTGCATCACGCAGACCTGGATTTCGATGTGACGACCGGCGCGCGTTTCCATCCGATCGAGATCGCGCTTTCTATGCTCATCAAATTCGCGGCGATTATTTTGCTCGGCGCGCCTACGGTAGCCGTGGTTCTGTTCGAGGTGATCTTGAACGCGACAGCCATGTTCAACCATAGCAATGTTCATATCCCTATATCCATCGACCGCCTGCTGCGCGGACTCATCGTCACGCCTGACATGCACCGGATCCATCACTCGGTCGTGCGCGCGGAGACCGACAGCAACTTCGGCTTTAACCTGTCCTTTTGGGATAGGCTCCTCGGTACTTACCGCACTGATCCCGTCGCCGGGCAGGAAACGATGGTTATCGGCATTCCCGGGTACCGCAACCCGGCGCAGTGCGCCACGCTCACCGGAATGCTGGCGCTGCCCTTTCAGAGCGGGACGCGCGATATTTCGGTCGGCCTGAATCCGCGCCATGAAAGCCACTAAACTGTTACGCAGGTTGTTGCTCGCTGCCCTCTTAGCCGGCGCAGCCGTAGCCGGCATCCGAGTTGGATTCCTAGACGCCGGCACAGTCGAACGTCTCATCGCCTCGGCAGGCGCCACGGCGCCGCTGCTCTTTGTCCTCGGCTACGCCGTCGCCACGGTTCTGTTTATTCCCGGCTCCGTGCTAACGCTCGCCGCGGGAGCGTTGTTCGGTCCGGTTGCGGGCGCGTTCTACAGCCTCACCGGCGCTACCCTCGGAGCAACGTTTGCGTTCCTCGTCGCGCGCTTTCTCGCGGCAGACTGGGTGGCACGCAAGGCCGGCGGGCGCCTGCGGGATTTCGTGCAAGGTGTCGAAGCCGAGGGATGGAGGTTTGTTGCGTTCGTGCGCCTGGTGCCACTGTTTCCTTTCAATCTCGTCAATTACGCGCTCGGGCTTACTCGCATACCACTTGTCCAGTATGTGCTCGCTTCGTACCTCTGCATGCTGCCCGGGGCGCTTGCCTATAGCTATCTCGGCTTTGCCGGACATGAGGCGGCAACGGGCGGAGAGGACCTTCTGCAGAAAGGCTTGATTACGCTTGCACTGCTCGCTGCGGCTGCTTTCCTACCTCGGCTCGTGATACGGCTGCGCCGCCCGCCGATCGGCCGGACCGATGCGGTTTCGGTAAGACAGCGGGCAAGTCAAAATGCGTCCTCGGCGATTCTGGACGTGCGCAGCTTGGATGAGTATCGCGGCGAGCTTGGGCATATTTCCGGCTCGGTGAATATTCCGCTTGCCGATCTCCCCGCAACCTTGTCACGGCTCGAACCGTACCGCGACAAAGGCATCGTCATCGTGTGCCGCACCGACCGGCGCTCAGCCAAAGCGGCCGAAGTGCTCGCTAGCGCCGGTTTTCGTGAAATCGAAGTGCTCGAAGGCGGCATGGAGCTGTGGAACCGGCTGGGTTTTCCGGTGAACCGATAAAGATTGGGACAGCATCTTCATCAACAAACGAAAGGCATTATCATGAACAAGACTCTTTTTATTCTCAATGACCCGCCGTACGGCACGGAGCGTAGTTACAACGCCTTGCGGCTTGTCCGCCAGTTGCTCAAGGCTGGGGCGGAAGAGGTGAAAGTCTTTCTGATCGGCGATGCGGTTGCCTGCGCCAAAGCCGGTCAGAAGGTGCCCCAAGGCTACTACAACATCGGCGACATGCTCGGCATGATCGCCCGCGCCGGCGGCGAGATCGGCGTGTGTGGCAGTTGTATTGACGCGCGCGGCATATCGGCCGGGGAACTGATCGAAGGCGCGCCGCGCGGCAGCATGGAAATACTGACAAGCTGGACCCAGTGGGCCGACAAGGTCATCGTGTTCTGATCATGAATCGAACCGCACTGATCCTGGGGGCCGGTCTCGGCGGCCTCGTCGCCGCCGAGATGTTGAGGAAGCTCCTGCCCGCCTCCGACCGCGTGATCGCGGTTGATCGCGCCGAGCGGCACTTCTTTCCGCCGTCGTTGTTGTGGCTGATGGTTGGCGACCGGAAACCGGAAGATTTCACTCGTTCCCTGAACCGGTTGATCAGTCGCGGCGTCGAGTTCCGCCACGGTGCTGTCACCCGCATCGATGCGCAGCGCCGAGCAGTCGAGATCGACGGAAAATCGCTCGTGGCCGACGCGCTGGTGATCGCGCTTGGGGCGGAGTACGCACCGGGAGCGATCCCGGGGCTCCTGGAAGCCGGCCTCAACCTCTACACCATGGAAGGTGCCACCGCCATCCGCGACGCCCTCGCCCATTTCGAGGGAGGGCGCATCGTGGTTCTCACCGCAGCGCCCATGTACAAGTGTCCGGCGGCTCCCTACGAGGCAGCGCTGCTGGTGGATTCCCACTTGCGCAAGCGCGGTCTGCACGACAAGGCAAGCATCGAATTCTTTGCGGCCGAACCCCGGCCGATGTTTGTGGCCGGGCCTGAGGTGGGCGCCGCCGTGCGCGGTATGATCGAGGCACGCGGCATCGCCTATCACCCCGAGTACCAAGTCAAGGAAGTTGATCCGGCGGCGCACCGCATCACTTTCGCCAGTGGCGCAACTGCGGACTTCGATCTGCTCCTGTATGTCCCGCCGCATCGGGCGCCGAGCGTGGCGCGGGAAGCGGGTCTTATCAACGAGAGCGGCTGGATCCCGGTCGACCGCCACACGTTGCAAACGCAATTCGACAACGTCTTCGCCATCGGCGACATCACGACCATCCCCCTCAAGATGGGTCGGCCGCTGCCCAAGGCAGGCGTGTTCGCCCACAGCCAGGCCGAAGTGGTGGCGAACAACATCGCCCATGCGTGGACCGGCAAGGGCACACCGCGTCAATTCATCGGCGAGGGCATGTGCTTCATTGAGACCGGCGGTGGTCGCGCCGCCATCGGCAAGGGAAACTTCTACGCCGAGCCGATGCCGCAGGTGGAGATGCGCGGGCCGAGCCTGTTCTGGCACGCCGGCAAGATCCTGTACGAGAAGTATTGGCTGTACCGACGATTCTGAGGAGAGACGCAATGGGTCAAGACAGTATGTGGTGGAACGGTTGGTGGATGTTCCCCTTTGGCATGCCGATCCTGATGGTGGCGGTCATAGTGGCGGTGCTGTACCTCATATTCGGCGGTAGGGGATATGGACCACACCGGTGGCGCGATTCCGACAGACCTTCCTCCAATACCGGGGATTCCGAATCGGCCATCGAGATACTCAGGAAGCGCTACGCGAAAGGGGAAATCAAGCAAGAGGAATTCGAACAAATGAAAAAAGACCTGAACGCTTGATCCACTGATTAGACGAACCGTTACGAAGGCCGCCGGGCGTCGCTACTCCTGCATTGATCGCTTCACCACGCTCAACACATCACATTCGACAACAACGAAATTCAGAGAGGAACCATGCAGCCGGAGCAGTACGAAACCTGGTACACGACACCACGCGGAGCGTGGATCGGAGAGGAAGAGTACCGCCTGCTCCAAGCGCTGCTTGCGCCGCGTTTCGGAGAAACCGTGCTGGACGTCGGCTGCGGCACCGGTTATTTCACACGATACTTTTCCGATAACGCGGCTATCGACTGAACCGTGGGGGCTGACATCGATTTCGCCGCGGCGCGCTTCGCCGTCGGTCACGGCAAGGCGGCCTATCTCGTCGCGGATGGGCAGCGCCTGCCCTTTGCCGACCGCAGTTTCGATCTGGTGATCAGTGTGGCCGCTCTCTGCTTCATGCGCGTCGCGCCTTGGCGGAGATGCTGCGCATCGCCCGGCGCCGCGTCGCACTCGGGCTGCTCAACCGGCGCAGCCTGCTTTGGCTGGCCAAGGGGCGGCGCGGCGGACGTGGCGCCTATCGCGGTGCGCACTGGCATACGCGGCGCGAGGTCTTGCGCCTCTTCGCCGGGCAGCCGGCGCGCAATCTCACGCTGCGCACGGCGATCATGCTGCCGGGCGGCAGCCGGCTGGCGCGTTGGATCGAGCCGAATCTGAACTGGTGGGTGCCCCGCTGCGGCGCCTTCATTGCCGCGGCGGCCGATGCCGCGCCGGAACTTCACTGAACGGATTACTCATTCAAGCGAGCACGTCATGATGAAATTCTCACTGGTCGAATTCTCCATCCGCCGCCCGAAGTGGGTGCTGCTGCTGGCCGGGCTGCTGACCCTGCTGTTTCTCACCCAGTTTCCGCGCATCAAGACGGATACCAACCCGAAGAATATGCTGCCGGAGACCTCGGATGTGCGCGTCTGGAACAATGAGGTCGACAAGATCTTCTCGCTCTACGAGGACACCATCGTCGTGGGCGTGCGCAACGATGCGGGGGTGCTCAACCGGGAAACCCTCGGTCGCATTGCCCGCATCACCGACGCCATCCTCAAGCTCCAGGGCGTCGCCAGCCGCGATGTGAATGGTTTCACCACCATCACCAACGTCACCGCCGAAGCCGGCACCCTCAAGGTGGGGCCACTCCTGTCGGCCGCCCCGCAAAGCGATGCCGAGGTCGAGGCGCTGCGAGGCGCGCTCTTCGGCAATCCCCTGTTCGTCAACCGCATCATCTCGCCGGACGGCAAGACCACGGCGGTCTATGTACCGCTGGAGAAGGGCGCCAACGGCGCCGAGATCGCGGAGAAAATCCGCGCAATCGTCGGCAAGGAGAGCGGTCCGGAGCGCTACTACATCGCCGGCGATCCGGTGGCGCGCGACACCTTCGGCGCCGAGATGTTCAAGCTGATGGGCATTTTCTCGCCGATCGCCGGCATGATCATGTTCATCGCCATCCAGCTCATGTTCCGCAACCTGTCGCTGTCGTTCACCATGATGGCGGTGGCGATGGCGGCGATCATCTGGAGCATGGGGCTCTTGATCGGCGTGGGGCTTCCGGTGCACATCATGAGCTCGATGGCGCCGGTGTTCCTCATGGCGATCGCCACCGATAGCATCCACATCTTCAACGAGTTCTATTTCCGTTACCGCGAGAAGCGCGACAAGCTCGCGGCGATCCGCGAAACGATGCAGGCGGTGAGCCGGCCGGTACGCTACACGGCATTGGCCACCGCCGCCGCCTTCGCCGTGCTGCTGTTCATGAACATCGTCCCGGTCAAGGTCTTCGGCGGGCTGATCGCCTTCGGCACGGTGGTGCTGCGCTTGTTCTCCTTCAGCCTGATTCCAGCCATTCTCACCTTCGTCAAGGAGGAGAAGATCGCCAAAGCCGCTGAGAGCGAGAGCGTGGAACTGGATCAGACCGCCCGTCTTCTGCGCCGCATTGCCGAAGTGGGCGCGACGCGTCCGCTGGCCACCACGCTGGTCGGGCTGGTTCTCCTGGCTGTCGCAGTTGCCGGCACCTCAAAGATTCATGTAAACAATAACCTAGTGGCCTGGTTCAAGGAATCAAGCGCGATTCGGGTTGCCGATACAGCCATGAACCAGGCGCTGGGCGGCACTTCGCTCGGCTACCTGGTGGTGCTGGCGAACGAACCGGAATTCATGAAGCGGCCGGAAACCATGCGCTGGCTCGAAGGCCTGCAGCGGCACCTGGAGGCGATGCCGGTGGTGGGCAAGACCTTCTCGGTCGCCGACTACGTCAAGCGCATCAACCGCGTGCTGCACGACGACGACCTGAAATTCGACGCGGTGCCGGAAACGAAAGAGGCCGTCGGCCAGTATCTCTTCCTTTTCAACATGTCGGCCAAACCCTCGGATCTCGACAACGTCGTCGATCCTACGTTCCAGAAGGCGAATCTCTGGGTGCAGTTGAAGACCTGGGACGCGGAGGCGATGCGCCACGTGATCGAGGCCGCCGCGGACTATCAAAAGTCACATCCGCTCGCCGTCACCGTCAAACCGGCGGGCATCGCCTATTTCAATCTGGTCTGGAACGACGAGGTGCTGGGCGATATGGTGCGCGGCTTCGTGATGGCACTGGTGGTGGTGTTCGCCATCCTCGCCCTGGCCTTCCGCTCGGCCAAATGGGCGCTGGTGGGCTACATGCCGCTGTTGTTCACCATCCTGCTCATCTACGGCGTGGTCGGCTTTGTCGGCAAGGACTTCGACATGCCGCTCTCGGTGCTGAGCACGCTGTCGCTTGGCATGGCTGTCGACTTCGCCATCCACTTCGTCAGCCGCTTCCGCCAGCGCCTGGTCGAGACGGGGGGCGACACGGGCGAGGCAGCGGTGCGGGAGGCGCTGCTGTGGACGGCGGCGCGGCCGGGCAAGGGCATTCTGCGCAATGCGCTGCTGTTCGCCGCGGCCTTCTCGGTCATGCTCTTCGCGCCGCTCACGCCCTATATCGCGGTGGGGGCGTTCATCGTGGCGATGATGATGCTCTCCGC